>NZ_JAWJYP010000008.1:0-120090 GCF_033063275.1 Nitrosomonas sp. Is37
AGCATTCATTACTTATCATAACCAGAATGCCCAACCGTTTAAATGGCGTAGGCCTGAAGTTAAAGGTAGTCAAATAAGAAATACAATAGCTAATTTACGCAATTAGACACTAGCATGAGCGCTTTATTGTATCAGGTGGATCACGCTGACTGCCTGTAGGAGTCCAGAAGCACGCGGAATGACATGGCAAGAAATTGATATCAATACCAAGACTTGGGTGATTCCATCCAGCAAGATGAAAGCAGGGCGAGAACATCGTGTGCCGTTAAACGATGAATGTACGGAGATATTAGCTAGGTTAAATCAATTTAAACCGGCTAGTGAAGATGGCATGGTGTTTCTACATCAACTCAGTGATGTGGCCGTTAGTAAAGCATTGAAGATCGTATCCTATCCTGAAGCTACCGTACATGGCCTGCGAAACTCATTTTGTGATTGGTGTGGAGACAATACTAATTTCCCAAGGGAGGTCTGTGAAGCAGCATTAACCCATGCAGTCGAGAATCAAACTGAAGCAGCCTATAGAAGAAGCGGTTTATTTGAAAAACGTCGTGATCTGATGATGCAGTGGGGAAAGTATTTGCATGGCTAAGCATTCCGGCATATTGATGTGAATTTCATGCGTGCTCATTAAACTATTAAAATTGTACCGGTTCAGTAATTTATAAGCAGTGGAGTGGTGGACTGTTAATCCGACGCTCACAGGTATGAGCCCTGATAGGAGGACCATTTATATGTAAGGCATTGTTTTATATAGAGGTGACTGAGCAGCTCTGATGCGTGAGCCTGAGTGACCGCCGAACTTATACTTTTGATGAATGTAGGGGTAGGCATTTATGATTCATTCGAGGAGGAATATATGCTTGTGACATTTAAAACTGATATTGGCGACATAACCATGTTTGGAGATGTTGCGCTTACCATGATTAAAATGATGGGACACAGCGCAACCATTCCAGGCGCTATTCTGGCGCGAGATGTTCCTATGGCGCTGAGCCGATTAAAAGCTAATATAGACGCAGAAAAGGCCTCACCGGCAGTTGAAGACGAGGATGAGGATGAACCGGTGGTGAGTATGGCTGATAGAGCACTGCCTCTGATTAATCTACTTACTGCTGCAGCAAAAGCTGAGTGTAACGTAATGTGGGAATAAATCGATATCGGAAGAAATAGGCTAAGTGGAAGGTCTATCCGCAGGAGCCATGCTAGGAGACTGCATACCAGAGCACAGCGACGTAATGGCATGAGGTACCCACCATTACAAACAAATGCCAGATGAAGTGACCGTATCGAAGGCGCGAATCTATCATAAAAAAAAACACGCCAACGGTGTAAGCCACGCCTCCTGCAACCAGCCATAGTAGGCCGGATGCAGGTATACGGGTATACAACGGATAAATTGAGATCAGAATGAGCCAACCCATAAGCAGATAAAAACTAACGGAAATGATGGGGTTGTGCATCTTATCAAACGCTTTCAGTACTACCCCGATTGCGGCAAGACTCCAAACGATCACAAGGAGTATCCAGCCCCACGCGTCACGAAGCACACCAAGCATGAACGGCGTGTAGGTGCCGGCGATAAGGAGAAAAATCGCGGAGTGTTCGATAATCTTAAACACACGCTTGGCCTTGCCTCGCGGCAAGGCGTGATAGAGCGTAGAAGCAAGATAAAGCAACACCATCGTTGCCACGAAGAGACTCGCACCGAGGATGAATCCCGTATCTGCGTGCTGCACTGCGTGCATAATAAGAAATGGAGTTGCTACAAGTGCTGCGACCAGCCCTATACCGTGGCTGATGCTGTTGGCGATCTCTTCCCCTCGGGACTGCTCACGTTCGGGTACTGCAAGCAATATGTTCACGATATTCCAATCTACGGTCTAACGCAGGTGTAGAAAACGACTTGATGGGTAAAACAATACCGTTTCCGGGAGGTACTTGAACTTGGTTTTTCGTCGATCGAAGATAATCGAATACACAGCATTTTGAGCTCTGTCGCATTAACCATCTGGTAACAAATTTGATATTCTAAGTTCCTTTCAACAAGGAAGTGTAATTCAATCTGCTCTGTCAATATCCCTGTTTCCATTTACTGTAACCTACATTGCATATTAATCCAATATATTATGCGCCTTACTCACTCATGGTTATTACTTTCCTTTATTTATATTGTCAGAGTTTAACAACCTATCCAGTTTTTTGGGTATCACTTCATTAAGTTCCATACCTGTACCTTAGTACACCTGTACCTTAGTACAATACTAAACATCATAGAGAATGTAGATACTCCGGCAGTAGCAATTTTTTTGCTACTGATTTTTTGCTACTGATTTAGTTTTAATGAATGTATTTTCCTATACGCTGACTGGTGCGTCTGGCATGACGCGGACGCATATAGCAGCATCAACCTTTTTGGAGAGAACGTCATATGAAAACTATCATTGCAAGGAGTTTTGTGGCCAAATTGGGCCGCTTGTGTGTGGCCGGAGGCATTACCGGCGCCGTCCTGCTCACCCCCGCCGCGGTCAATGCCGGTGCACTATTGAAGACGGACCTTCAGCTTGTCGCCGGCGAAAACCCCAGCCTGCCGAAGTGCGATCCGGTGGTAGCGGAGACTTGCGCCGCGGGCGATGCGCGTTTGCTCAATGGGCCGATCGTTAGGGTTACCGTTGGGAACCTGAACCCGAACCACTTCCCGGCGGGTCCCGCGTGCAGCGCGGATATCGTTGCTGGAGGCATCCACGTCACAGGGCTTCATTTGGTTGCGGACGTTGCGCCAGACGGAAGACCCACAACGGCTGCGGACATAAAGAAACCCGGCACCGTCAAAATTGGCGACCCAGTCCACGTGACTATAAAGTGCACCTTTAACAACAAGGCCGGCGTGGTCCAGCACCACCAAACCATATGGGGGGGAACCTTCTAAGTAGCCAAAGCACGTCATTATAAGATGAAACCATGCCGGTGATCGGGATGACCCTCATCGCCGGCAGCATGTAAAATTTATTGATCTTTGCAAAATTCACAATATCGCTTGTATCCGCCGTCCCCGTCTGCGCGAGAATGACGGGGTCAGTTTTGTAGTTGTTAAGATTTACGTAAAGCTCAATAATGACGCCCGCTACCCGCCGATTGCCATTGAGGTTGTGTCCGATTGCGGATGAGCGCCTGGCGCGCAGCCAGGATGGGCAAGTGGTATTGACGCTGAAGACGCCTTATCGGGATGGCACGATCCATATCGTGATGTCGCCACTGGAATTCATGCAACGGCTGGCTGTGCTGGTTCCTCGGCCAAGGCTCAACCTCATTCGCTTCCATGTTCGATCCCGTCTGATTCGTGGCTCATCTTTTTCAGCACACTTCCTGATTAAGCTGACCATTCCGCTTGAGCGTCTTTCGTGTAATTAACAAAAAACGATCAAAAATCAACACTATTGGCTGATGGTATGACACAAATTTTGTGAATTACGGATTAATTGCCGGTATGTATGGTTGACAACCAAATCGCTCCCGAGTACATTCAGCTTTGGTGTAAAAGGGCGTTTATTTTTCCTATACACCGCGCCACCGCGGAATTCAAGTGAGGCGCGGGATAGTCCTTTCGGACTAGGAAACCAGCCGGCCAAGACTATCGAACCTGTCGCAATGCGGGCATAGAGAGCGGAGACGGTGTCGTTTCTCCCCACACCAACTACAAAGGAGGAACCGATGAAGACGAGGAACATCCTGATCGCTTTGCCCCTGCTCTTTTGGGGCGCGCTTTCGATTCCGGCAATGGCCGATGAATTCCCTCGGTCAGCGACCTTCTCCTCTCTGGTCACGACGGACCTCAACATCGAAGGCTTGACGGGGGACGATCGGGGAAATCTCTACACACCAACACGCCCGGCGGGCGGTGATTGCGCGGTGCTTCGTTTCGATAGCAACATCGCAATCCCGCTGCCGGTGACAGTCGGTCGCATTCCCGCGCCGTGTGCGCCCCTGGGTCTTGCTTTCGACCACACCGGCCGACTCTACGTGACGGAACCCAACTCCGGCAAGATTTTCAGCTTCCTTCCCGATGCCAGCACTCCGCCCCTCGCTACGGAGTTCGCCTCCGGCGTGCCGGGTGCCAACGGCGTTGCCTTCGACCGCGATGACAACCTCTGGGTGAGCGACGGTACCACCGGCCAGGGGCGCGTGTGGAAAATCACGCCAGCTGGCGCCGTGACCGAGGAGTTTCGCATTCAGCCCATGGCGAACGACGCCATTCTGGACGCTGCGAACGTTGGTGGTGTCGGCCGTGATGTCCGGACCCTGCCGCCGGGAATGATCACGTTCACGCCGGCGCCCCCTACGGCTCCACACACGGCTACGAACACGGCGGGCTCCCAGCCCCTAGTGGCAAACGGCCTGGCGTTCAACAAGGACGGAGACCTCTTCGTCTCCGACACCGCGCGCGGTGCACTGTGGAAAGTGAAGCTCGACCGCCACGGCAATGTCCAGAGCAGGATGAATTGCGATACCACCTTTACCCCTAATACGCTGTGCCTCGATAACATTTTCGTTGCTCACCCCCTGCTGGAAGGCGCGGACGGGATCGCTCTCGACCGCGCCAGCAATATCTGGGTCGATGCCAACGAGCGTAACGCGGTGATCGTGGTGACGAGCAATGGCAAGGTGATCGAAGTGTTTCGCAACGCGCCCGATACCCTCACGGGCCTGCGCAACACCGGCCCGTTGGAGTTCAACACCAGCCCGGTTCTGTCGGACCGCAGGTTCTGCACGGTCAATCTCGACGCCGCCCGCCGCGACAACTTTCCCAACGACGCCGGAGAAATAAAACCAACGGGTCCGCAGCGCGGCAAGATTTCCTGCATGGACCAGCAGCTGTTCATAGGGGGCGAGCCGTTGCCGGTGCGGTGATCGGATCGCGAATCGAAAAAGGAGGAGCACATGAAAAAGACCCTAGGATTTACTGGAGATGTATTTAAAGCTACTTATGTTGGATCAATAAAAGATATCTCGACAGAAAAAATAATAGTAAATCCAATTAGTTTTCCTGAAGTTCCAATAAGTATTGTTTTTCATTCAGACACTGAAGCAACTATTGATTCATCCGGAGCTTGCCCCACCTGTATCACAATTTTCCCTTTTGGAAAACTTAAAAAAATATTTAAATAAAAGTTATTGAGATGAATTGACAGAAAGCGCAAACACAATTTCTCTGTACAAGCTCTTTTTTGTTACCTACGCTGTTTTTTGGCCGTCAGTGATCAAAATCTCTATGTTTGGAAAAACAAGCTAGACAAAATAGAGTAGGTTTATGGAGTTTACCGGATGCTCAGCAGATCCTACCTTGGGAATGGCGGAAAATAAGGTGATAAGGTTGAAACCTGACTACTTTAGATTTGTAGGTGCAGTAATGAAAAAAAAGGGGTTGTCCGCTTCCTTTTCATCATAGTCTACCTATTTTTCCTACTTCCAGCTTATTCAACTGAAATTCAAAACCAGATTCTGAAAAATTTGGAACCCAACAGTATTACGATCATTGGGGAATCCCATAGACAGCCTGACTCTATCTAGTCAACGATTTCTATTTCTGAGACAAATGACATCGAACTCAGTCCAAAAAGATTTCTCACAGAGAATCGTTCACTAAAGTATATTCTTACCATTGCCCCTATTTTTAGACATTTGACAGCAAAATCAAATAAATCAGGGTCATCCATAACAAAATGGCGGAAACTACTTCCACCGCTTCCCATCTGGATTGTCATGAAATAACTTCTCAATAAATCTTTATTCTCAATCACATTGACTATTCTACCAAACTCAATACCAGAGGATATTTCAGGATCATTGGTATGAATCCTGCCAATAAAATGGGTTTGCTCCAGTGTTTGGTTTTTGTCTACCGGATAGATTGTCACTAATTCGTTAGTTGCAGAACAGGAAAGTAATGCATTTTTTTTGGGTGTTTTGAATTCAAGCACAACATTATTACCAATAAACTTTTCAATCTCTTCATAACGGTCTTTTTCAAAACAAAACTGCCACGGATTAGAAACTAAATTAGGTGGTTGATTGCCAAAACTGACAAAAGTTATGCTGTCATAGCCAAGTAACACCTCACCAATATAGGCATTGTTAAAAGTTCTTTCAAGAGCTACTCTACTCAATCGCCCAGAGGAATAACCTTTCGTATCAATAATTAACAAACTTGCAAAAATCGGTTCAGTGATGAGAGTCAGAATCAGAACCCATAGTAAAAGAAAAGAACGGATATTAAAAAAGTAACATTTTTT
Source organism: Nitrosomonas sp. Is37 (assembly GCF_033063275.1). NCBI lineage: Bacteria > Pseudomonadati > Pseudomonadota > Betaproteobacteria > Nitrosomonadales > Nitrosomonadaceae > Nitrosomonas > Nitrosomonas sp. Is37. Next base: position 6,291 of record NZ_JAWJYP010000008.1, read on the forward strand.
CATCAAAATTCTTATGCCAAATGTGCCCAATTAATTGATTTTTTTATCAGAATTTATCTTTATGATCGAAAATAATCGCTGAAAATAAATTTAGTCATGGTGGACTGTTTCAGCCTTTTTAACCAACTGCATAAGCAGTAAGAGCAAGCATCATAACCAAATCGTACACTATTCCTATGATATTTATCTGGATTAAGCTTGCTTCATTCGTTGCATATGATTGAAATGACTTCATGAACCAAGCGAAGTCGACGGCCTTGTATCGGCAACCCAACCCAGTAAACCGAATTATCCTATTAGGTGCCAGTAATTTGACCTTGTCTTTGCCCTTGGTCATTCAGCAAATTCAGCATCATTGTGGTGGACCCAGTGAAGTGCTGGTTGCTGCGGGGCATGGTCGTTCTTATGGTCAGAGCAGTCAAGTGCTGATACGCGAATTGCCGAGTATTATTGCCAGCGGTTTATGGACAGAGCTCGATGCGGGTGAAGCGCGACCTACTTATGCTTTTTTGACAGATATCGGCAACGATATTCTCTACGGATACCTACCTCACCAAATCCTGCAATGGGTCACCTGGTGTGTCGAGCAATTGCAGAAGCAGTCAGCGTATATTGTGATGACCAATCTGCCGATTGTATCGATTGAATCACTGTCAGAATGGCGTTATCAACTTTTTCGGAATCTGTTTTATCCCTCTTGCCAGCTTTCCAGAAATGAAGCGGTTGAGCGGGCAAAGGCAGTCCATCAGGATTTGATTGAGTTGGCAGCACATAAGCAATTTGTGCTTTGTGAACAGAAACCGGAATGGATGAGTGCTGATGGTATTCATTATGCATACTGGAAACGACATACGTTATATCAGCATATTTGTACACATTTCTGCGCGACTCGTGATCAATCAGGTTTTGCTGCGGACAAACAGTCATTTTCTCAGCATTGGCAGCAACGTCCACGATTTGCTTACAAGAAAGTGTTAGGAAAAGAGAAACATTGTCTACAACCCAGTGGATTATTAACAGATAAAACAATCGTTTCCCTGTATTGAGCAAAAAAGCTCATTCTCCATTAAAGGATAGTATATTTTATACTAATCCGATTTGTGCAATCTTTTGCATTTATACAACTTACCTTGTAAGTTATTGGTTATAGCACCAAAGTACAATCGAATCTTCTGAAGTTTGTGCGATGATAACCAAATGCAACCCTGCTCCATGATTGCATGTCAGTACTTTCAGGCGCATACCGAATCTCTTGAGTACATTGGAGTACATTGCAATAATGCAAAATAAATTGGTTATTTTTCCTACACTCATCCAGGTGCTATTATCCAGCCGGTGCCCAATGTCTCGGGCAAACCGTTTGAGTGCTTGCGCGCCTGAATATTTTGTTCGCCTGTTACTTTTGCTGCTGGCTCTGCTACTGGGGCTGTTCGCGCCAGCACAAGCCGATGAACTATTGCTTGAACGTGGACTGAGTGGTGTGGTGATCAACAAGCGGATGGCAGCAGCGACCGATGACACTGCACGACTACCTTGGTCACAAATCCTGGCTGAACCGCAACGCTTTATTCCAGCAAGCGGCTGGAGCGGAGCTGGTTTAGGATCAGAGGCCCACTGGTTGCGGTTAGACTTTCGCCGGACTGAGGTTGAACGCGGTGCACCGTGGTGGCTGGTAGTTGAACCGCTCAATCTCTACGATCTGCGTTTGTACCGCCGCAATGCATTCGGAGAATTCGAGGAACTCGCCTCTGGCGAGCGAGTGCCGTTCGCAGCGGGGCGCGAGCGCGAATGGCGCCAATACGCTTTTATTCTGCCTGAGCAAGGCCCCGTCTATCTACGTGCCTATGACCCCGCTGGTGCAAGCTTTCCAGTAGCATTGTGGCACCAGGATGATCTTGAGGACCATGAGCATTTGGGTGAATTGCTGCTGGGCAGTATCTACGGTGCACTGCTGGCTATGTGCCTCTACAATCTTTTTCTGGCACTGAGTTTGCGCAGCCAAACTTACGGCTGGTATGTTGCAACAACTATAACACTGGGTATTTTCCTGGCCCATCTGCATGGTCACACTGCTCAATGGTGGTGGCGGGACTGGCCACAGTGGGTAGCCATGGGGCGGATTGTGTTGCCCAGTCTGTGGGGGCTGACTCTGACTGGTTTCATTATGAGTTTCTTTCGTACCAGCACGTTTCTCCCTAGCGCCCACCGGTTGTTGCAGGTCATCATGCTGAGTTATCTGCTTATCATCACGATGCGTCTGGCTGGCCTGCAAGCGCTACCATCTGTGGTGCTGACTGCGCTATCGTTACCAGTTGCGGCTTTAGTACTTTATATTGCAATCCGGCGCTGGCATCAGGGCATGGCGGCAGCGCGCTATTTTTTGGCTGCTTACACCTTGCTACTGGCTAGTTCAGTCATTTTTCTGTTACGCAGCAGTGGATGGCTGATGCCTAACCCCCTGACTGAAGTAGCTCTACCAGCGGCGGCCACTTTTGCGAGCCTGATATTCTCTCTGGTGCTGACAGGACGCATCAAGAGCCTTCGTTATGAAAGTGAAGCAGCCTTTACCGACGAATTAACTGGTCTGCCTAACCGTCGCGCGCTCGAACAGCGCTTCAAGCTATATACTGAAAGCGAGACTGATCATGGTTTCAGTCTGTTGACTGTGGATCTAGATAAGTTCAAGCCTGTCAACGATCAATGGGGTCATGCCGAAGGCGATCAGGTACTGCGTGCCTTGGCCCAGCGCATGCAGGCTTGTGTGAGGCAAGAGGATCTGGTGGCGCGTGTGGGTGGTGATGAATTTGTTGTGCTGCTTTCACCGTCGGCCAGTCCGCGCATCGTCACGACTGTAATCAAACGACTGCTGGAAGCAACGCACGAGTCAGTTCATGTCGGCACACGCAGCCACAGCCTATCGGCCAGCGTGGGGCTAGCACACTATCCCGACCATGGTCGCACTCTTTCCGAGCTGAGCCGCCTTGCAGATATGGCTATGTACGAAGCCAAGCGGGCTGGCGGTGATACTTGGCGTGAGGTGTGAATAGTCTGAATGTATTTAATAAGCAAAAATGCAGCTAAATCAATGAGGTTTTGTGTAATGATCAGCAAAGATAACTTTGCTCTAAAGTATTTACCATTGTTCCTGGTTTTGCATTATTCCATTTCCAAATTAAACATGACGCAAGAGCGAGCCGCAGACAGTATAAATAATACGGCAAGGAGAAGACGACAAAATCAGGATTGATTTAGAAATGGAATTACATCGTAGATACATTTCAATTTTATAAAAAGATTGTTTATTTTTGATGCCTCAATAGCACAAAGGGAACCCGACTCTCATGATCCGTGACATCCCCTTTCCATCCTTAACCTCAACTCGATCTGCTCTCAACCGTGCTTATCTCTACGATGAGGCTGAGCAGCTTAATCGCCTGCTTCCACTCGTCCAGCTCCATGAGCGTGAACAGGCGCAAGTAGAGGCGCTGGCGCGGCAGTTGGTGAACATGGTGCGCAGCAAGGAATGGGTGGAGGGTGGCATTGAGGCATTGCTGCATGAATATGACCTCAGTACCCAGGAAGGTGTGTTGCTGATGTCTCTGGCTGAAGCACTGCTGCGTATCCCTGATGCTGCGACCGCTGACCGGCTGATCCAGGATAAACTCTCTAGCGCTGAATGGGAGCGCCACCTTGGGCATAGCTCTTCATTCTTTGTCAATGCTACCACCTGGGGTATGCTGTTGACAGGAAGAATCGTCAGGCTAGAGGAGTCTTCTTCGCTGTTCAGTCGTCTTATCGGTCGCAGCGGCGAGCCAGTAATCCGGTTAGCGATCAAGCAAGCGATGCGCCTCATCGGCCATCAATTCGTCATGGGCAGTACCCTTGACGAAGCACTGAAGCACAGCCGAGAGGATAGTAACAGGCGTTACCACTATTCTTTTGACATGCTCGGTGAGGCGGCGCTCACCGCTGCCGATGCAGAGCGCTATTTTGCTGATTATTATCATGCCATTACTGCGCTGGGCGAACAGATCAGTCCTGACGACTTATTTGACCGTCCTGGCATTTCGGTGAAACTTTCTGCGCTCCATCCTCGGTATGAATACACCAAGCGCGAGCAAGTGCTGGACGAATTGTCACCGCGCTTGCTGGAACTGGCGCTTGCCGCCAAGGCTGCCAACATCAGCATGACCATTGACGCGGAAGAAACAGAACGGCTCGATCTCTCGCTCGATCTATTTGAAACCGTATATCGTAACGAAGCGCTCACCGGTTGGCATGGTTTCGGCCTGGCAGTGCAAGCTTATCAGAAACGAGCCATTCATGTGATCGACTGGCTGACGCAACTGGCCAGCGAGTGCAAACGCCAGATTCCTGTCCGCCTTGTGAAAGGAGCCTACTGGGATACAGAAATTAAACAAGCGCAGGAACGTGGTCTCGTCGGTTATCCGGTATTCACGCGCAAGGTGGCGACCGATATTTCCTATCTGGCTTGTGCTCGCCGGATCCTCGACAGTGGCGAGCTCTTTTATCCTCAATTTGCTACCCATAATGCCCGCACTGTTGCTACCGTCATCGTCATGGCTGGGCAGCAATCTTTCGAGTTCCAGCGTTTGCATGGGATGGGCGAGGCGCTCTATAGCGCCGTATTCGATGAATACCCTCAGATCAAATGCCGCGTTTATGCACCCGTCGGCAACTACCAGGAGCTGTTACCATACCTGGTGCGGCGGCTACTGGAGAATGGTGCTAATAGCTCTTTCGTCAATCAGATTGCTAATGAACAGATCACTGTAGAGGAAATCATTGTTGATCCGGTTAGTGAACTGGAACATCATGCCCAGCGTATCCCTTTGCCACGCCAACTTTACGGTAAAGAACGACTTAACTCCAGTGGCCTCAATCTCGCAGATCTCGATGCACAAATACATCTCGACCAGGCATTGGAAGAAGCATGCAAGCAGTCATGGCATGCCGCACCGATAGTTGATGGCCATATACTTACAGGAAGCGGCCAAACCATTCTCAATCCCGCCGACCATACCGATGTCGTAGGTGAAGTGATTCTCGCTGATAGTAGCGCAGTTGACCAAGCGCTCAATGCTGCTTACGACGCTGCGCCAAAATGGGCCAATAGCAGCGCCAGCGAACGTGCCACCTTGTTGGAGCGAACTGCCGATCTGCTTGAAGCACAGCACGCTGAATTGATGTCGCTCATTATTCGTGAGGGTGGGCGCACCATTCATGACGCGCTTAGTGAAGTGCGCGAAGCCATTGATTTCTGCCGCTATTATGCAGCGCAGGCGCGCCGCCATTTTGCTCATTCCGTTACATTGCCTGGTATCACGGGTGAAAGTAATCAATTACGATTGGCTGGGCGTGGTGTATTCATTTGTATCAGCCCATGGAATTTCCCTGTCTCCATTTTCACTGGCCAGATTACTGCCGCACTTGCTGCGGGCAACAGCGTTATAGCCAAACCCGCAGGTCTTACGCCTTTATGTGGCGCGTACATAGTGCGCCTGCTGCACGAAGCAGGTATTCCTAAAGAAGTGCTCCATTTCATTCCTGGTAGTGGCAGCAAAATTGGCATGAAGCTGGTAAGCGATGCTCGCATTGCTGGTGTCGTTTTCACCGGTTCTACCAGCACCGCGCGCCAGATCAATCAGACTCTGGCTCAAGGTGAGCGCATTCTTCCCTTTATTGCTGAAACCGGCGGCCAGAACTGCATGATCGTCGATAGCTCCGCGTTGCTGGAACAGGTGGTGAAAGATGTTATTACTTCCGCCTTCAACAGTGCTGGGCAACGCTGTTCAGCACTGCGCGTGCTGTTCCTGCAACAGGAAGTGGCGGCGCAGATCATGGAAATGCTCAGCGGCGCCATGGATGAACTGCGTATCGGCAATCCCATGCGCCTCAACACCGACATTGGCCCCATTATCAGTCTTTCAGCCTGCGACGAACTGCAACGACACTGTGAACGGATGGATCAGGAGGCGCATCTGATCAAGGCCATGCCCCTCCCGCAAGGCAGGGAGCAGGGTAGCTACTTCGCTCCGCGTATTTACGAAATCGAAAGGCTCAGCCAACTCCAGCATGAAGTGTTCGGCCCTATCCTTCATATCATTCGCTATCAGGCCAGCCACTTAAATGAAGTAGTCGAAGCTATCAACCACAGCGGCTACGGCCTCACACTCGGCATCCATAGCCGCATCAACTCAACCATCAACTACATTACCCGACACGCCCATTGCGGCAACACCTACGTCAACCGCAACATGATCGGCGCCGTAGTTGGCTCCCAACCCTTCGGTGGTGAAGGACTCTCCGGCACTGGGCCCAAAGCCGGCGGCCCCCACTACCTGCAACGCTTTGCTACCGAACGCGTAGTCACCATCAATACGGCTGCGGTAGGGGGTAATGTGGCATTGTTATCGCAGGGTAGAGTTGATAAAAAATAGAATTTTTATTTTGGATAATCAATAACCAGTATTAAATACAAAGGCGAATACGTTTACCATATCGTATTTGACGACGGTGTTTCAGGTGATATCGATTTTGCAGAATACCTAAATAAAGGACCGATTTTCGAACTACTCAAAAATAAAGAATTATTCGAGAAGGCGACAATAGAAGGAGGTACCATAGCTTGGCCGAACGGCACAGATGTTGCTCCAGAAACACTATATTAATACAAAGATTAAATACAAAGGCGAATACGTTTACCATCTCGTATTTTACGGCGGTGTTTCAGGTGATATCGATTTCGCGGAATACCCAAATAAAGGACCGATTTTCGAACCACTCAAAAATAAAGAGTTATTCGAGAAGGCGACAATAGAAGGAGGTACCATAGCCTGGCCGAATGGCGCAGATGTTGCTCCAGAAACACTATATAAAAAACTTAAGCGCTAATAAAGCGCATCAAGAGCAAAAGATAAGATTGGATCCTTTTATTTACAATGTTTGAAATTGCAGCGTATTTTAATATTCATTACAGTACTGTTAGTCGGTCAATTCGTTCATTTTGCAAGATGCAATGACTGACACCTTTTCTCTTCATTATGGACCCCGCCCCTAGCTCAGGCTCGAGGGAAACTTCTATTTACACTATTTAATAGAAAAAATGGATATTGGAATCTATATAGAGAACTGTAAAGATATAAAACTTACTGGTAATCGATTTCATAACATCGATAGACCAGTAGTTGCTAAAAATACAAAAGGGTTAATGGCTAGAGGCAATGTGGCAACATATGACGAAAATCAGTTTCGACTAAAACCAGTGGTCATTGCAGTTAAGCGAACAATTTATGGATAAGAAAAAGCCAATGTTTGATTTAGAATCTTGTGAAGACGTTGATCTACAGGAAAATAAAACATCTTCTGACTCTTTAGTTAAAGCTAAAAACACAAAGCAATTACGAGCAATCAGAAACGAAACTGGTATTAATGGCACTAAAGCTAATGACGCTATATCTTGGCATAACACTTTATGGGGTAAAGTCATACTGGGCTTATTCATTGGTGGTATCCTGATAGTAGCAAGATTGCTTGTAGAGTCAGCTTAACTTGGGCTATAAGCAAACCATACACACATTCATGGCAAACTTAATTGAGCATGGTAATGTTGTCAGAGGCTCGCATCCGCCGCAACTGGCTTTTAATAGATATGTAGCCGTAATCGATGTCCTTGGGATGAAAGAGTGGTTGACGCGAGCGCCCGCACACGTAATTGCGGAGCAGCTTGACTACGCTCTAGAAGCGAGCGAACAGTCTTCATGCGGTAAGATCGATAACCAGTCTTACGGTCCGTTGATTGGGACAACTCATTTTTCTGATTCATTGCTTGCGTGGTCGCCTGATGACTCATGGGCGAGTCTAGCTGTGCTGTGTGAGGCATTGAAGCTAATTGTAGCGACTGCGCTCGAATCAGGTGTCCCTTTGCGCGGCTCGATCGCACACGGAGAAGCAGTATGCAATAAGCAGATGCTGCGTTTCGTTGGTCAGCCGATAGCAGAAGCATACTTATGGTCTGAAAAAACGCGTCCGTACAGAAGCGTGGGCGTGGATCTGACACCGTGCAGTATAGCTACTGTGCGCCGGAAACTTGTCAATGAACCATTGCCTGCTTGTTGGAGCCATACTCATAACGGGATTTCTCAATCTGTCTTAACGCGATCAGCCTGCATATCCGAAGGGTTAATCTGGTACCGAGACTGCTTATTTGTTAACCACTGGGCACATGGAATTTTCACTGGCGCTGACCCATCCGCGATGTTTCTTCGGAGGGGGCTAAAGGATGGAGAGAATAGCCGCAAAATGCTTGCGGAGATGATGAAATTCTTTGAGTTCGCTCGTGAGGAGCAAAAGCACATGTGGATGGCTGATGATTTTACTACACAGAATTCTCAAGATTTCCAGACTACGTTCAATGAACTTGCCGCACAACTTTTATTTCTTGAACAAGTGCGGAACGACCGTGATCCATTTTGAGGCTGTTCAACGAACGCTGAGGCTAATAATGGGCTTATTGCATCACGGACTTAAACAAAATTCAAAAAGTTGAGCAAAAAAGGCGAGAAATTGGATTTTAGAATATGATTCTAGTACTACGGTTTTACCTGCAACGGGTACTCACCGCCCCCTCGTTTCAGCGCACAGAACATCTTATGAGATATCTTACTATCTTGAACAATAGGCAGCTTCTAGTTTACTTACCATTCATTAAAAAGAGTAAGAGTAAAAAAGGTGTCAGTCATTGTATGGTGCATAAGGTGTATTTATGGTACGTAGCCATAAATGAATATAGAGAAAAATGGTTTTATTAGTGGGTACAAAAACATATTATTTTAAAACAAAGTGATAGTATTCATATTACCAAGCGATCGAAGAAATTGCTCAAGAAATCAATGGTCGAAATTGTTGTCGGCATTACTGATAGAGGAGGGCAATGAATGCAATATACAAAACGGGACATTATCCGATGTTCGAAATTGCAGCGTATTTTAATGTTCATTGCAGTACTGTTAGCCGGTCAATTCGTTCAGTTTGCAATATGCAATGATTGACACCTTTTCTGTAAACTAATTTATGATTCACGAGAGGTATACTGCTTATGTCAACTGACTTAAACAATGGATAGCAAAATTTCATGATGTGGTAACACGTTATCTTGCAAATTACCTGGAATAACATAAATTGCTGGATCGTCTTAGTAAAAATATTACGCCAACTATTTTTTCTTACGTCTCTTGGAAAAATAAGACATTTTCAACAGTTAATGTGACATAGCTTTATTTTTCCTGTGCTCCGCCCGGATTAAATTTGAATATGCAGGTAATTCCATTTCCAAATCAAACATGACGCGAAGGCGAGCCGCAGACAGTATAAATAATACGGCAAGGAGAAGCCGACAATGTCAGGTTTGATTTAGAAATGGAATAAGATAATGGTTCTACCGACATTTGACTAATAATTAACTTCTTTAGCATATAGGGTGGTATTCAGACAATGTCAGAATTCTTTATTAACTACGGATTATTTTTGGCGAAAACCGTAACAATTGTAGTTGCTATTGTAGCGGTGGCACTGTTCTTCGCGTTTATGTCCAGCAGAAAGCGATTAGGCAAAAAAGAGTCTATTGAAATTAAAAAATTGAATAAAAAATATGATGATATGGCGATGGCGATGAACGCCAGCATGTTACATAAAAAGGAATTAAAAAAATATCTAAAAGAGGAAAAAGAAAAACTAAAAGGAATTGTTACAGGTACAAATAATGGCGCCCAAAAAAAGCGCATCTATGTGTTGAATTTTCACGGTGATATTCGTGCTTCGGCCGTATCGTCACTGAGAGAGGAGATTACTGCTATTTTGACGGTGGCTACTGAAAACGATGAGGTGTTTGTGCGATTGGAAAGCGGTGGTGGCATAGTCCATGGGTATGGGCTGGGGGCGTCCCAGCTTATGCGTATTCGGAAGAAAAACATTCCACTCACAGTTTCAGTCGATAAAGTCGCTGCCAGTGGTGGTTATATGATGGCATGTGTCGGGAGTCGTATTATGGCCGCGCCATTTTCTATCATAGGTTCCATTGGCGTAATTGCCCAGATACCCAATTTTAATAAGGTATTGAAAAAGCACGATATTGAATTTGAAAAGTTTACAGCAGGTGAATTTAAAAGAACTGTGACCATGTTTGGTGAAAATACAAATGAAGCGAAGGCTAAATTTCGTGAAGAAATAGAGGATATTCACCTGTTGTTTAAAGATTTTATTGTTCAGCACCGGCCCGAAGTCGACATCGTTCAGGTCTCTACCGGTGAAAGTTGGCCCGGAATACGCGCATTGGAAAAGAAGCTGGTCGATGAGTTGAAAACCAGTGATGACTACTTGCTGGAAAGCAGCAAAGACGCCGAGATTTATGAAATTAAATACGTGAGCAAGAAATCATTGAGTGAAAAAATGGAGCTCCAGATTCAGCGACTTTTCGACAAAGCGCAATATGGTTGATCGTTACGCCAAGTTTGCAATTGAAAATCTGGCATTAGCTGCATCCAGAATTGAATCGACACGAGGCGTAAAATTATTTATTAGACTTTCACGATTTCGTTACGTTATGAATACGGATAAAACGAGTGAGTCTGATAAGCCTCAATTTAGATGGCTCACCGGTTTGGATAAATCTAGCAACTGGAATTTAGTCATCAATGGATGAAATTGTTACCGGCATTACTGATAGAGGAGAGGCAATGAATGCGATATGCAAAACGGGACATCACCCAATGTTTGAAATTGCAGCATATTTTAATGTTCATTACAGTACAGTTAGCCGGTTAATTCGTTCATTTTGCAAGATACAATGACTGACACCTTTTCTTTGACTATTGTCCAATAACCATCTGATTTAAATTGCATTTCACACAAAAGAACGCCTATGCGCCTGCACATTAAGTCATTCATATTGCGATACTATTTATGAATAGAGTGCAGCAATTTCGCGAATGATACGTAGCCATAAATGAATATGGAGAAGGATGGTCTTATGGCACGTCCGATCAGACTGGAATTTTCGAATGGTTTACAAGATACAATGACTGACACCTTTTTTACGATCCTCCGTATCTGTATTTTCAGGTAAGAAAGCAGTGTTCGATTTTCAAGGAAATGTCATTAAAGGAGATTTAGGTTCGCGAGCGACAAACTAAACTTGTACGAGAGTAGATTGATCTTCGTGTTTCAGAATTTGAGGAAGATTGGCGGCTTGCGAGAAGCAGTCGAGAACTCAAAAAATCGAACCGTTACCATAAGTTAAGAAGTATGTGGGACATGAATGACATAACCTGTACTAGCTTAAACTTAATCTGATAGCTTCAAAAATTAACCTGAATTAATTCTGACATTGATTGACTAAATTTGATCCTAACCAGTCGGACAATTTTCTTTGATGCTAGCGTTAAATATCCCAGATTAACCAACATTAATTGCGAGTAATTTGCTGAAATAGACTAAACCTCTCCAATCGAATTATGATATTGGATTTATATGTTTTTTTCGATATTTAACTGAAAAGGATACAAGAAATAAATGTTATCTGCAGTATTGAATGGAAAGCGCCGCGGTACAGGCTTTGCTGGAAAAAAACTGATGCTTGGAGAGACAGATGGCGCAGAAGACGTTCTAACTGCGACTGTATTTGAGCGTATAGCTTATTTACCAAACTCCGTCCTTGAACGCTTTTTTGATACATTATTAGTACTTGATGAACCAATTGGATCGCTAGAGGAAATCATTTTTTGGCCATCCTGGTCACTATCTGATCAACGTATTGAACCAGACGTAATACTGCGCGGATCTGCGCGTACATTGATGGTGGAGGCTAAACGCTACGATGACGGGCTTCAGCAATACGCAAAACAGTTAACTAGAGAGCTACAGGCAGGGCTAGAGGAGGAAATGCTCGGCGATAAACTAGTGTTGCTAACTATTGGTGGTATGTTAGATTACTCCGAATCCACTACTTGTGATTTAAGGGAGCAGGTGAGAGCAGAGTTAGGTCCTGATTTTCCGGATTTCGATCTATTTTGCCGAAGCTGGCATCAGGTGTTTCAAGCGTTAAATTCCTCTATTACAGATGCTGGTGATGATGAGACAAATGGACTTTATCGGCTTGTTAATGACATAGCAGAGGTATATGAATGGCACGGTCTTAGGACAATTCCTTATCGACCACTTGGAGATATAAAATCAATTGGTATTCTTGTAACAAAATTTCCGGTAGATAATTTTAAAATTAATCTGGTTAGCGTACATAAAACCCAGTCCAGCAGGATATCTCATCCGTTATCAGAACTTCAGTCTGCAAGTATTTCGTTTGTATCATTCCCTATCAACACTTAGAGTATCCATTCATGAATCCCACTTTAGAAAATGCATTACTTGACGTTCGCAAGGCATACCGCTTATTAGCTGACTATCAGCAACGTTTGATTGAGCTTCTGGCCTTGATTCGTGAAGAACTGGGGGCATCCTCCTACTATCAGTGTTATCGCAATTCACCACCTCGTGGCTTTGAACGTCTGGAGCGAAGCAATGATGCAGGTTGGCGCTTTCTGTCGATGTCTGACGTGTCGGTATTGTGGATTCGCGATGGCGGTCAGGAAGACCCAATCCACTTTCACAAAACAGGTGATTTACTGATTGATGTGGTTATCCGCAGTGATACTGGAAATGGCCGACATGAGAACAATTACGCACTAGTGGAGGAAAGCAGTAGTGAGCTATGGATCTACTTTTTTTTGTGCAAGACACCACAAAATAAGAGCCACAACTGGTATCAGAAAGTTTGGGATAGAACTAGATATCCGCAACTGAATAAAGCCGAGGTTTGCGAAAATAATCCTGGCTACTATATGTATGGCGAATCGTTACAGTTGAGTGACCTGTCAAACGAGTCTGCAGTCAAGCAAGCAATAAAAACACTTCGTGAAAGGGCAAGCGCAAATCTTGAATATAAGATCTGAGGTGCTTGGATGTGTAAGCCAACAAGATTGCTAAAAAATGACAAGAAAGGCCATTATGGGCTTCTCAATATACCGAAAAGCGGCAGGAGTTTAAAAAAAATAGTGTTAGGTATGACATAAAAACAATTGATCTGCTTTAGGGTAGGTTTGCTTGTAACCATTTCTAGTAACTAGATACAAACTTTATTTGTCCGGCTTGGTCGGAAGTGATCATTTCAATGATACCAATTGTCAGTGCTTATTCAATTCTTTTCCTGAATACGTCAGATTAAATCCAAACTTCTACACATTAACCAGTATTAAATACAAAGGCGAGTACGTTTACCATTCCGTATTTGACGGCGGTGTTTCAGATGATATCGATTTTGCGGAATAGTAAAAGTAAGCTGGCACATTTGATTTACGGAGTTATTAACTACTTTAATCATTCAACACTCGCAATTCAAGACGGTATTTGACTCCATGGGCGCTGCGGAAGGTTCCGTACCTCCTATCTACTATGATCCTAAAAACCGCAGTTGATCGCTTGATTGGAGAACTAAACTCATGACATATAGAGGCATTTTCGAGATTTTCTCATTTACCAAAATGGTGAGACCGCTACGAGGTGCATCATATGACGCTCCAGGCACAAATGCGGCGTTGCTCTTCGTTGCAGAGAACACCCTGCGGCCTCATCGCGCCTTGCCTCGCACCTGGACCACCACACGCTCCACCCCGTCCAACTGCGGCTTTTAGGACGATTTAGCTTTGGACACGGTGCCTTATACCCGCTCGTTTTAGATCGGGATAAAGAGGGGCTGATCGTATCCCTTACTCAATGATTATTAATGCCGGTTGTCGCGCACAAGGAAAAGCTGATTAAGAGGAGCGATTTCCTCATGCACTTATCCCAGGGCGGAGTGGTGCATTTGGAAGCTGCCTCGGTTCTGACGAGAAGAACCAGGTCATCATCTCTTTGTCTAAAATTTATTATTTTAATTCTCGAAAGCTTCCAACGATCCTCACCCCAGTTTTGAGGAAAGCCTAAATGGCCCGCTGGTTCCGGAATTGAAAGCGCTATTCCCCGGGGCGTTGTATACCCCGGCCAGATCAGATCAACGCGTAGGATAGCGAAGATTTCGCCAAAGCAGTGAAGGCGACGCGGGCCGCAAGCAATTTCTCATCGTGGGGGTCGTCACGTATGTGCGTCGTGACGGACGCCTCTGGCACTATTTGTTAACCTCGTTCAAATAAGGAGGAAGTTATGTCTGAAATCACTAATCGGCCAAAGCTCAGCGAAAAAGGGTTGCTGACCCCTCATAATTGCGTCGTCACGCTGATCGATCTTCAACCACAAATGCTATTTGGCGTTACTAACTTTGACCGCCAATCGATCATCAACAATAACCTTGCGCTCGCAAAAGCCGTTAAGGTGTTTGACATCCCCGTCGTTCTCTCCACGGTTGAAACCAAGAGTTTTAGCGGCAATGTCTGGCCGCAGATCCAGGCTGTTTTCCCTGATCGAGTGCCGATCGAGCGCTCTTCCATGAACTCTTGGGATGACAGAAACTTCGTTGCAGCGATCGAGAAAACGGGTCGGAAAAAGATTGTATTGGCCGGCCTGTGGACCGAAACCTGCGTCGCGCTTCCAACGATACAAGCCATACACGACGGCTACGAAGTCTATGTCGTCGAAGACTGCTGCGGCGATGTCAGTCAGCTTGCCCATGAGAATGCGATGAAGCGAGTGATCCAGGCAGGTGCGAAGCCGGTCACCTCGCTGTCTGTGATGCTTGAGTGGCAGCGCGACTGGGCTAACCGTGGCACCTATGACGCAATCATGGATATCGTCAAAAATCATTGTGGAGCATATGGGATGGGCGTTGAATATGCCTACACCATGGTGCACGGTGCCCCGGCAACGCGGTTTCCCGAGTACATCGTTCCGGCCACCGTGCCTGCTCACAAGTAATAGGAATATCCCAATCAACCGATGCAGGAGGTTGACATGACCACCGACACCATCTTTTTAATGGCACCCCATCGGCACACTAGGAGAATGGGTACCGTAGGATTCAGACAATGAGGAGTGAATCTATGGATAACAATATCAATAACAGCACGGACCAAGCGCTCACCGAAAGAGTGCTGAAAGCTTATTCCCGTATCGAGAATCCGCGACTCAAGTCGATCGTCTCGAGCCTGATCAAACACCTGCACGCCTGTGTCCGGGAGATGAAGGTGAACGACGAAGAATGGGAGTTTACTTGGGATTTCATGGCAAGGATGGCAGAGAAAACCGGCCCTGAACGAAACGAGTTCATACTGTTGGCCGATGTCCTCGGTGTGAGCCAACTGATCGAAATGCTCAATCATGAGGAACCGGGGCAGCCCGTGGGATTTGCGCTGGTGGGACCCTTCTTTCGTGCCAATGCGCCTTTCCGCGAGCGCGGTGCTTCCATTGTCAGCGAGGATACGCCAGGTAAGCGTGTCCGGATCTCGGGACGGGTATTCGACTTTGGAGATAAGACTCCTATCGAAGGAGCGATTCTCGATACCTGGCAAGCCGCGACTAATGGGCTGTATGAGAACCAAGATGAGCAGCAGCCGGACTATAACCTGCGCGGCCGTTTCAGAACGGACAAAAATGGGGCCTTTGAACTGATTGCGCTGATGCCGGCCGCCTATCCCGTTCCGACGGACGGCCCCGTCGGTGAATTCTTGCGCGTCGCCAAACGACCACCGAATCGGCCGGCACACATTCATTTCATCGTATCGGCTCCGGGCTATGAAACACTTGTCACCCAGATCTTTGTCAAAGGCGACCCAGTCATCGAAGACGATGCCGTTTTTACGGCAAGCGCAAACATGGTCGGCGATTTCAGGGAAGAAGGGGATCACTTCTGGCTGAGCTATGATTTTCCGCTCAAGCGGGGTGTGTCAACTATACCGAGAGCCCCGATTCCTATCTAGGAGAGCCGACATGGAAGACATCGCGCAGCGGATCGTCGGCACTTGGCAACTGGTTCACTCCATTCGTGTCGATTCGGCAGGAAAGATAGAATACCCCTATGGGGAAGACGCTGTGGGGTATATCTACTACAGCGACACCGGCATCATGGCGGTGCAGATCAGCCGGAAATCCAGAGGTGTGGCCGAAAACCTGGCACGCCTCAAGCACGATTACTTGGCTTACTTCGGCCGCTATGAGATCGACACCGAAAAGCGCGTGGTCCGCCATTTTGTTGAAGGCCAGCTTTTTCCAGGGGATCACCCGGAGGTCCTCGAAAGAGCGTACCAATTCGACGGGGACCGCCTGTTGCTCACGCCGACGGATGGGACCCATCGCGAAATTCTGTGGCAGCGGGTCGGCAAACAAAGCAAAGATGAATAGCGTTGATTACCGGAGTCACCGGGATACTTCGGGTCTGAATACCTCAGCGTATCTCAGGGCCAGGTCTTGCTTTTTGCTGCACTAGGCGAACACCAATAGACAAAAGACAAGACCTCGCATATTGATACTGCCGATGAAAAGCACTGAATAGAGCACTGAATAGTAGTGTTGAATAGACTGAACCGTAAGACACTGACAAGACTTTAGGTGTATGAGCTTGTGGGCTAGATAGGTGTTGCGGTTCATTTCTCGTTCAATTAAACCGAACGGTAACTTAGTTGTCCCTGAAAAACCCGGTTTTTTCAATCACCGAGTTGTAGGTTAGGCCTATTGTCAATCAATAACCGATTAAGATTGATACCGAAACGAGCACACAAAAGTGCCAACTGGCGCAGAATCTTGCGCAAGTTATAGCCAACGCCACACAGTAAGGCATTCATGACATCGTCTGCGACACCTTTGAGAAAGTTTCTCCCCAGATGCCCATCGTTTTTCATGTGCCCGATCACCGGTTCCATCGCACTGCGTCGCTTGAGCTTCTTTTTGATCGCTACTGTCACTTCCTGCTTGACTCCTGTCATCCATACCTTGACCGTATCCGTTACCCCATGTCCTTGATAGCCTCGATCCACATAAACTTCCTTTGACGCAATACCCGTCAGTTTGTGAATTTGTTCCAAGGATGCTGTCAGCGTATGCCCATCGTACGGATTGCCTGGAAACGATTTCATTCCCACGACAAAGCTCTTCTTGCTAGTACTGACTACACCTCCCTTGACTCCAAACTCATAAGATTTGTGCGCCTTGCCCTTGGCAATACATTCAACTTCCGGGGCATGTATGCTGTACACCTTGTTTTTGTCATGTTATTTCTGCACATGAATACTTTTGGCAATTTCCAGCTACTGCTTAAGTCTGGGGTATTCTGCTGATGTTTTCTGATAACTTGCGCTCGATATCGCGAATTACCCGGACGAGGTAAGTCCTGAGCCGCTTTTGTTCACGCACGGCACGCTGCATCTGTCTAGCATGGGCATAGCGCCCATTCATCATGAGCGTGCGTCTGGATAAACGCTCGTAGCGGCAATCCCCATCCGCTTTGCTAGTCTCACCAGCGCACTTCTGGCCTTGTGATACAACCGAGCATCCGTCGGATAGACGATCGCTTTTTTCCTCCAGTAATAATCGTTCCATTCCCAGAAGATAATCTGCCAGAAACAGTCGTATACCGCTAGCTTCGGGCGGTCAAAGACTTTCTGCAAATCCTGACGGGTGTGTGTAAGCATGACATCTCGTTAAAGCTTAATGATACAAACTCACTGCTTGGAGTAAGTTTGACTAAGAATATAGCTTTATGTATATTGCATGATAACAAAAAAGAAAAGCGGCTTATCTTTTTACTGTATACCAAATAAGAACTGACTTGAGCATCACCAATGCGGACAGAATGATGACTGAAACCAGAGAAAGCTAGTTTTTTAGAAATTGGTGATCAAAACATTTCTCTCCATTTTATCAAAATCAAGCCTCAAACTGAATCTGGTCATGCTAAAACTAGATAAGCCAAATTCTGCAGAAGCGCCTGCAAAATCAAACCTGTCTTACTGGCTTTCTCTAGTGGATGAGCAATTCCGGAAAAAGAGCTATACACTTGCGCGTGACTTTATCTTGCGGGGTTTGGTGGATTTCCCGAATCACCCTCTTTTGCTGGATAGGTTATTTATTGTTGATCGCCAATGGAATTTGCCTATTGCGGGAAACAGAATCCATCTTGTGATACCCAAAGAAAGTGATCTCTCATTTTTTCAGCAGTGTTATGCCAATGCTGAATTTATGGACCAGTTTCTACCGATGGGTCGTAAAAATCAAAATGCTGAATCAATACTTTTTGCGCTTAAGAATAGTGAATTTTCGGTCGTTCAATTCAAGACTAAACACTGGGTTATCAAGAAAGAGGAGCGTGAAGGTCTGCCTCAAAATGCTTCAGAGACTAACCTGAAATCCATTGGGCTTGCAAGTTTGGTTGATATCCAGATTGCCCATCGACGGGCTGAATTACTCGTTGGCATTCCAGATAAAGAAGATCGTAAACAAGCTGCCGCAGTAATTGCCACATTGCTCATTTTTGATTTTGCATTCAATCAAATCAGCTTGCATAAATTAACCTCAATAGTGATTGCTAATAACCTTCACTCCCAAAGAAGTACAGAGTCCATTGGATTTATCCAGGAAGGATTGCGCCGGCAACACCTGCGTGATCCAAAGTCGCGTATGTGGTTGGATTGTTATGAAAATGGAATGATTGAAAACAATTTCCGTGAGAACGGAGTGATAGCACGCTTATCGCAACGCCTGCTCGGACGAAATATTACAGTAAAACATTTTTGAAACGCCATTAACTTAATGGAGATTTTATGGTTTTTTATATTGGCACAAATGGCAATGATACTCTGACTGGCGGCGATGGTAATGATACTCTAAAAGGTAGCGCTGGTAATGATTTACTGGATGGCAGCAAGGGTGATGATTGGTTGGATGGTGGTGACGGCGATGATCATTTGTTCGGCGGAACAGGCAATGATGTATTGCAAGGAGGGAAAGGTCTTGACTGGGCTTATTACTTTGACGCACCTTCCGCTGTGACAGTAAACCTTGCTACTGGTACCTCTTCTGGCGGTGCTGGCAATGATACGCTCAACGGAATTGAAGGTGTTATGGGTAGTGCCTTCAGCGATACTCTGACAGGTAGTGCTGGTAATGATTTGCTGAGTGGCGGGGATGGTAATGATTGGTTGGATGGTGGTGACGGCGATGATGACTTGTTCGGCGGAACAGGCAATGATGTATTGCAAGGAGGGAAAGGTCTTGACTGGGCTTATTACCGTGATGCGTCGTCATCTGTAACGGTGAATCTTGCTACTGGCACTTCCTCTGGCGGTGCTGGCAATGATACGCTCAACGGAATTGAAGGTGTTATGGGTAGTGCCTTCAGCGATACTCTGACAGGTAGTGCTGGTAATGATTTGCTGAGTGGCGGGGATGGTAATGATTGGTTGGATGGTGGTGACGGCGATGATGACTTGTTCGGCGGAACAGGCAATGATGTATTGCAAGGAGGGAAAGGTCTTGACTGGGCTTATTACCGTGATGCGTCGTCATCTGTAACGGTGAATCTTGCTACTGGCACTTCCTCTGGCGGTGCTGGCAATGATACGCTCAACGGAATTGAAGGTGTTATGGGTAGTGCCTTCAGCGATACTCTGACAGGTAGTGCTGGTAATGATTTGCTGAGTGGCAAGGATGGTAATGATTGGTTGGATGGTGGTGACGGCGATGATCATTTGTTCGGCGGAACAGGCAATGATGTATTGCAAGGAAGGAAAGGTCTTGACTGGGCTTATTACCGTGATGCGTCGTCATCTGTAACGGTGAATCTTGCTACTGGCACTTCCTCTGGCGGTGCTGGCAATGATACACTCAACGGAATTGAAGGTGTTGTGGGTAGCGCCTTCAACGATACTCTGACAGGTAGTGCTGGTAATGATTTACTGGATGGTGGTGACGGCGATGATCACTTGTTCGGCGGAACAGGTTTTGACCGGGTTTTTTACGATGAAGCGTCGTCATCTGTAACGGTGAATCTTGCTACTGGCACTTCCTCTGGCGGTGCTGGCAAAGATACGCTCAGCGGAATTGAAGGTGTTGTGGGTAGTGCCTTCAACGATACTCTGGCAGGCGATAGTAATAACAATAGCCTGGATGGTGGTGACGGTGATGATCATTTGTTCGGCGGAACAGGCAATGATGTATTGCAAGGCGGAAAAGGTTTTGATTGGGCTTATTACGGTGATGCGTCGTCATCTGTAACGGTGAATCTTGCTACTGGCACTTCCTCTGGCGGTGCTGGCAATGATACGTTCAACGGAATTGAAGGTGTTATGGGTAGTACCTTCAACGATACTCTGACAGGCGATAAGAATGCCAATAACTTGGTTGGAGGCGCTGGTAATGACATACTCAATGGTAAAACTGGAGCCGATACGATGAGCGGCGGACTCGGCAATGACAGATATACTGTTGATAATGCAGGTGATGTTGTCACTGAAAACTCTGGTGAAGGCACCGACAAGGTCAGCAGTAGCGTAACCCACACTCTATCCGCCAATGTTGAGAATCTCACGCTGACAGGTACATCGGCTATTAATGGTACGGGTAATGGTCTAGCTAACGTATTGACGGGCAATTCAGCGGCTAATCAGTTGAATGGAGGCGCTGGTAATGACACGATCAATGGTGGGGGAGGCAACGACACGCTCAATGGTGGAAGAGGTAACGACAAGCTCAATGGCGGTACTGGCACCAATACTCTGACAGGCGGATCAGGTAAAGATATCTTTAAATTCACCACCGCGGGTCATCTTGATAAGATAACCGATTTCACTGTAGTTGATGACACTATTCAGCTTGAAAATTCTGTTTTTACCTCATTAACGTCAACCGGAGTATTAGCTGCCAATCAGTTTAGAATTGGCTCACACGCATTGGATGCAAATGATTTCATCATATACAACAATGCGACCGGTGGATTGCTCTACGATGCTGATGGCAGTGGTGCTGGTGCAGCAGTAAAAATTGCTACAGTTGGTGTTGAGTTGAGCATGACTAATGCAGACATAGTGGTGATTTAGTCATAGGAGCTGATTGCCTGGAAATTGGTGATCAAACAGATTTCCAGGTAATTATATAAAACAACTTCTGAAAATCAGTGTCCAGCCACAAATTAAAATTAGAATCTTTTAGCCTGAATCAGATCAGGGATTGTTGATAGCGCTGAGTTTATATAAATTGCAAATAAAGTCTGGCTATTTTTTGGGTATGATATTGGTCCGATCGTTTGTCACGTGAATGTCTTCTTCCATTTCTAAATCAAACCTAACTTTGTCGGCTTCACCTTGCCGTATTATTGATACTGTCTGCGGCTCGCCTTCGTGTCATCTTTGATTTAGAAATGGAATTCAAAATCTTCCGACCAGGATTTCCATAACCCTGTCGGATTGACAATAAATTCCATGATCAGGTAGAAAACCCTGCTAAGATTACTTGATCAAGCGAGCTTCAGCATAGATTCTTCGCACGACAGGATGCTTTAATTTTTTCTTCCAAATTAGCTTGCATGCCAGCGGTACGACCTTCCTCAAAAGCGATATATGGCGCTATTCCTTTGCTCAGGCGATAAGCTGTCCACATCGCGCCGACGCGATTGCCTTGTGCACAGTGAAGCAGCACGGGCGTGGTAGCTTGTTCAATTACGTTGGTAAAAGTGGCCAGTTGTTCATCGTTAATACCGTCGCGGGTTACCGGGATGTTGATATAACGCATGCCAGCTGCTTCGACAGCCTGTTTTTCTTCAAGTGTGCCTTCAGCTTCGGTACGTAAATCAATAATCGTTTTGAAGCCTTGCGCGGCAAGTTCCTGCACGCCTCCCTCATTCAATTTACCCCCAGTAGCAATTTGTGTGGTAGCACGATTGTAATTAGTAACTGCTTTAATCTGATTGCCAAATGGGACTTGGTTTGCTGCACTGGTAATGGTTGTGAACGACATAAGCAACAATATAATGATGTAATGTGTCGAATTCATATTGAGTTCGTTTAGTAATTCCAAAGTAAGTAATGGCTTAAGGTAGCACAATTTGAAGGATAAATTAACTGTAATTCCATTTCCAAATCAAACCTGACTTAGTCAGCTCCCTTAGCCGTATTATTTATATTGTCTGCGGCTCGCTCTTGCGTCATTGTTGATGTGGAAATGAAATAGGAGGTGAAACAATTGGCAACTTCCCAGCGTAATTTGGATACTGCGTGGCATAACCGAACAGCCGATGAAGCAATGGCAATCCTTCAAACCAGCCGTCATGGTCTTACGCAGACGGAAGCGGAGCAGCGGCTCAAGCAGTATGGATCTAACTGGCTGAAGCCACCGCGAAAACGTAGCGCATGGATGCGTTTCTTACTGCAATTTCACAATGTGCTGATTTATGTGCTGTTGGCTTCAGCGGTGATTACCATGTTGTTAAATCACTGGGTCGATACGGCCGTGATTGTGGGGGTGGTGATCATCAATGCCTTGATTGGCTTCATCCAGGAAGGTAAAGCAGAAAAAGCATTAAACGCAATTCGTCGTATGCTCTCACTGGATGCTATTGTTTTGCGTGATGGCAAACATAGGCAAATCCCCGCAGAAGAATTGGTTCCTGGTGATATTGTATTGTTGCAATCGGGCCATAAAGTACCTGCTGATCTGCGTTTATTCAGCGTCAAAAACTTGCGTATAGAAGAAGCTGCCTTAACCGGAGAATCCGAGGCTATAGAAAAAACAGTCGAAGCAGTGCCAGCGCAGGTGGCAATTGGTGATCGCTTGTGTATGGCCTATTCGAGTACTTTGGTTGTCTTTGGTCAAGGAACAGGGATTGTAGTGGCAACAGGTGATGATACCGAAATAGGACGAATCAGCACCATGCTGGAGCGCGTTGATACCATAGAAACTCCCTTGCTTAGACAGTTGACGGTATTTGGACACTGGCTGAGTGGTGTGATTATCGTTTTAGCCGTTTGCATGCTGATCTATGGTCTGCTTCGGGGTAATTATCATTTAGGCGAAATGTTTCTGGCAGCTGTCAGTATTGCTGTTGCCGCCATTCCAGAAGGGCTGCCTGCCATTATGACTATTACTCTAGCGTTAGGTGTACAAATGATGGCCAGGCGGCATGCCATTATTCGCCGCTTGCCTGCAGTGGAGACTTTGGGTGCAGTAACGGTCATTTGCACCGACAAGACAGGGACGCTCACGCGGAACGAGATGACGGTGCTGCGCGTTATCACAGCTGATTATCAGTTGGAAGTGAGCGGAGTAGGTTATACACCTGTTGGGGGATTTAGAATGCAAGACAGTGAGTTTTTCATGAATGAGCTTGCAGAGATATTTGAACTCTTTCGAGCAGGACTGCTGTGTAATGATGCGCAATTACGTCAACACGAGAACAACTGGGCAATTGAAGGAGATCCAACTGAGGGTGCATTGATCACGCTCGCCTTAAAAGCGGGGCTGGATCCATTATTCGAACATGAATCGCTGCCGCGTACCGATGCCATTCCTTTTGAATCCGAGCACCGCTTTATGGCCACCTTGCATCATGATCATGTGGGGCATGGCTATATTTATCTCAAAGGGGCGCCTGAAGAAGTTTTAGCTGTTTGCACAAAGGAACGGAGCACAGATGGAGATCGTCCGCTAGATAGTAGCTACTGGCACACGAAAATGCAGGAAGCGGCTGCACTAGGGCTACGGCTACTTGCCATTGCGGGCAAGGCTACTGAAAAGGGTCAGATGACGCTGAATTTCGATCATGTTCGTGCTGATTTTACCTTGCTTGGGGTAGTTGGCATTATCGATCCGCCGAGGGAGGAGGCGATTGAAGCTGTGCAACAATGTCGATCAGCGGGAATACGCGTGAAAATGATTACCGGTGATCATAGCGCCACCGCACGGGCAATTGGGATGCAGCTTGGGATTGGGGATGGTCAGATGGCGCTGAGTGGGGTTGAGCTGGATCAGATGAATGATGCGCAACTGCGCGAGGCGGTTAGCAAAACGGATGTTTTTGCGCGCGCCAGTCCAGAGCACAAGCTCAGATTGGTGAAGGCATTGCAGGCTAACGGTGAGATCGTTGCCATGACCGGTGATGGGGTAAATGATGCACCTGCCTTGAAACGAGCGGATATCGGTATAGCGATGGGTAAGAAAGGCACTGAAGTAGCCAAGGAAGCATCTGAAATGGTGATTGCTGATGATAATTTCGCCTCGATCACGCATGCAGTGAAGGAAGGCCGTACGGTTTACGATAACATCAGAAAAACGATTATCTATATTATGCCGACCAGCGGCGGTCAGGCTGGCATGCTGATCATTGCTATTTTACTTGGAATGACACTGCCAATTTCTCCTGTGCAGATTTTATGGGTCAATATGGTTACTGCAGTCACGCTCTCATTGTCACTCGCTTTTGAGAAAGCTGAGCCAGGGATCATGCAGCGTCCCCCTCGTGACCCCAGCGCACCCATCCTGTCACGGTTCATGATATGGCGTATTGCGTTTGTGTCCCTGTTTCTTACTGGCGGTGGGATTGGGTTGTTTTTATGGGAACAAGCGCAAGGTGGCAGTATTGAAGTATGTCGAACTATCGCAGTCAATGCCTTGGTGATGGGAGAGATCTGGTATTTATTCAATTGCCGTTACCTGCTGTCTCCAGTATTACCCTATCAAGGATTGCTGGGAAATCCTTATGTGCTGCTTGCTATTGGTATCCTGGTAGTGATTCAGCTTTTGTTTACTTACAACCCATTGATGCAACAATTGTTCGGTACGGCTGCGATAGATACCGCTGCTTGGACTAAAGTGGTGTCATTTGGTGTGCTGCTTTTTCTGGTAATCGAGGTTGAGAAGTATTTGGTTAGTCGTTATAGAACTGCTCGGGTGTAATGTTCTTATCAGCAGCTTTTATCTTAGCAATGCGATGAAAGTCCATTCATTGTTTGACAATAGACAACTTTGATATTAGCTATAGACATCCATTACGACAATCATAATGGCCTAGTTGCAGGAGTTGCCTTTAAAAGCTGGGTTGATGTTGATCCAGACAATATTTACGTCACTAAGATCAAGCAGGTTGGTGATTATGTTCCTGGGCAGTTTTATAAACGGGAGCTCCCTGGTATTCTCAAACTATTGCACGAATATGATTTGAAACCCGAGTGTATCGTGATTGATGGCTATGTTTATTTAGATGGTTGTTCCAAACCGGGGTTGGGTAAGCATTTGTATGATGCATTGCATGGCAATGTAAAAGTTATTGGCGTGGCAAAGAAACCATTTGCTGGCATTAGCAAAGCATATGCGATATATAGAGGGTCTAGCAAGCAACCACTCTATATTACAAGTGCTGGTGAAGCACTCTCTACCGCAAAATTGCACATTCTTTCCATGTATGGCATATATAGAATGCCAACTATGCTAAAAAAAGTTGATCAATTAAGCCGTTTAAACGGATCAGCGCATCTGCCTCAATAAAATACTCTCTGATTACTTATTAAACGCAGAGCTTGGGCTTCACTGGGTAATCTGGTTGTATGCTCCTTTTTATCTCAACCACTGCTGCCTGATTTCAAGCAATAATTCGCCCAACTGCCTGGTACGTACGGGTTTGTGAATATGATGGTGTTGCTCAAAGTAAATAGAGTCATTTTCTATCTTCAGAAAGCGGATGCCAGCATCTTCCACATCGTGACGCAGTTTCTCCAATGCGGCATCGGTAGTTACGGCAGGTTGAGCTGGAGATTCTATGAGTAAATAAATTATCTGCAATACTGCAGGTAAATCAAGGCGCTTGGTGTGTGAAGCAATCACGGCCAGTGCTTTCCATAGCGCATCATGCCGCTCATGGTGATGCAATGGATGTGCGTCGAGTGTTCCGTGCAGCAATGAAGTAATATGATTTAGCCATGAGGCAGGTGGCGACACTGTTTCGAATGCTTTCATCGGTTCATGGGCAATATGTATGCCAAATTCATCGCCGCGCTGGATTTCCGCCAACACAAGGAGCGCGAGGCCTCTTGCCAAATCATAACGTGGCAATACGTCATTCAAACGTGTATCACTTATGGCATATAGATCGATAAGCAAATCTGCTAGTGGTGGGGTGGTTAACCACAATGTTTGCGCCAGTCGTGTGGTCGGTTGTGGTCCACGCAGGGTGTGCCAATGGGCTTCACAAAGCTCAACTAGCGCAACCTGCAGGGCAAGACAATGCGGCTCGGGTAATCGCTTGACCAGCTCCTGGGCTTCTGTTTCAATAAGTGAAAGACTTGTCATGGCAATATTTTTGGATTAAGTATGAACTCAAGCTGAGTGCAACAACGACAGGTATCAGTAAAATTACTGTTTCCTGCCAATCGGCATCAGGATAAGCGACTGTTCCTGCACTGGTAAGCCCAATACATTAGCAATCTCCTCATCATCAAAGTCACCAACTATCACTGTGATCAAATCCAGCGCGCCTGCCTGTAAGAACAGGTTCTGCGCCGCGTGTCCAGCTTCCATATGCACATAACGTTTCCCGCTCTCCCCATACTTTCGAGTAGTACGATTATAATCTGCGGCAAATACTACGATGGCGGCCGCATTGGCCAGCCAGTCCTGACCGAAAGCAGCGCTCGCTAATAAATTGCGCCGATCGCCCCCTTGTATCAATACCAAATGATGCCGATCAGGATGATAACCATACACACCGGGAGTGAGATCCTGCACCGTTCCAACAACCAGATACAACTGCAGGGGATACAAGGTACCGGCCGATGGCGCAGTACGATAACCTTGCGGGTGAGTAATACCTTGTGCCGCCCATAATAATTGTCCGATTTCGGTTAACTGCAGTGTAGTAGTCGGATATTCACAGATGGAACGACGATTTGCTAATAACTGTTCAAGAGAAGTAGAGCCAGTTAAAGCAGGTTGTGGTAAGGCAATGGTTTCACTTTGTTGCGCTCCTTGTTGTGCCATAACGCCTCCGGTTATAAAACAAATTAACAGTAACAGTAAATATGATCGGAGGAGTATCCTATTAATTCCTGTTTCTACTTTGCTTAATCGGTTTGAATTGCCATTTTCTGCTCGGAAAGTACGAATCAACTTGTAACCCAGGACCAGAACTGATACATCGCAGTACCGGCAAAGGTTCCTAGCGCATAACCAAAAACACCTATCAGCACGCCGGGTGTGATCAGATCACGCCACCCTTTGGCGGCGGCCAGGGCAGGTGCAGTGGTTGCACCGAGCACCGTCGCATTTGATGCCGTGATCAGCTCTGGCAGTGAAAATCCAAGCAATTTGCCGAAGCCAAAAGTAATCAACGCGTGCACGGTCAACAAAATAACTACCACCAAAATCAACAGCGGTGCAATTTGGATCATGGCCAATACGTTGGCTCCTGCAGCGATGGCTGCGAAGAATATCAACGACAAGAGTATGCCCAGTTCAAAATCGCCATGCAGTCGTGCCATCTGCTTAGGAAACAAGGTGGCAATAATGACAGCCAGCAGCGTGATCATTGCGTAGCGCCAGTCTGGAGTATTTAACCAGGCGGCCAGTGCATCTCCAGTTGCCACAGTCAGCAGCGCAAGCGTTAGTGACATTGCTAAAGTCAATGGAGTAGGGTGCCCCAGCTCCGGATTATGAGTGGCTAAATCGTGATTGCAGGGGAGGTAGCGTCGTACAAGCCAGCTCCAGCTTGGCAGTACTGCTAACATGGCCAGGTACAACGCGCTGAACAAATTGTCCGTAGCCGTGGCCGCCGAAAAAAACGAAGCATCCTCACGCAGCCTGGTGATTTCTCCCAGGGCTGCATAATTTACTGCACCACCGATGTAGGTGGAGGTAAACAGTCCGGCGATTGCGGGTTCACGCAAAGAAGCATCGATTGCCGCTCCTGTGCCCAGTGAGGACAGATCAAGCAACAGCACGGCTACGATCGCACCGATGATGGTTCCTATGCATGCAAGTAAAAACGCCATAGTCATGCGCGTGGTTTCAAAGAAGAGCCGCCTGATGTCAGCCTTGAACAAAAAGAGCGGGAGCAGCACAGGAACAAAATATTCGAATACAAAATCATAAACGGGGGCTGCATGCGGAATGATATTGACATTCGCTGCGATAATGGCAGCAAGTATTGCGATATTGGCGCTGGTTAGTTGTGCACCGATGCGGGTTCTTTCTGTGAGTATGGCGAGAGTAGCAATTGCAAAAAGCGCAGCCATGATCGCGAAATGATTATCAGCAGAAATCAAAGAAATAAGCATACTCCCATCAGGATATTGTTGACTTTATACTTAGAAATACCCCATTTAATCATGCATATTGCGTGAGATTAATGCATTCTTAATCTGATTTAATCTGATTAAACGGTTTGTTCTGGAAAAAATTCTGAATATTATCCGCAACCTGATTGAGTAAACGCTGTCTGGATTCTCTGCTGGCCCAGGCAATATGCGGTGTGATAATCAAATTTGGCTGTGGGTATTCCAATAATAAATTGCCCTCAACAGGTGGTTCCTTTTGCAAAACATCAGTGGCTGCACCGGCAATGCGACCAGAAGACAGGCTCTCTAGCAGGTCAGCTTCGTTTACTAAGCCACCGCGCGCAGTATTAACGAGATAGGCCGAAGGTTTCATCAGCTCGAATTCTCTTCGACTGATCAAGTTACGGGTTTCGTCTGAAAGCGGGCAGTGCAAGGTAATAAAATCTGCCTGGCTAATGACTTCATCAAATGCTATCCGCCCAGGGCGGGGAGGCTGTCCCTTATGCTCAGCGACCAACGATCGCATCCCAAATGCCTTGGCTATTTCTGCCACTGCTTGACCCAACGCACCATAGCCGATTATCCCGAGCGATTTGCCTAATAGCTCTTCTATACCGAAATCAAGAGGGCAAAAATGAGTGCTTCTTTGCCAGCCACCATCCTTTACCAGTTGCTGATATTCCACAAAACGACGCGAAAGATTGAGTATTAGCATGAAAACATGCTGCACAACAGAAGGTGTAGCATAGCTCCGCACATTACAGACTGGGATATTGTAATCAGCCGCTGCTGTGAGATCGATATTGTTATAACCAGTTGCGGCAATGCAGACTAATTTCAGGCGGTTAGCCGAAGATAATGTCGCCCGATCAAGCAGCGCTTTATTGATGACAACCACCTCTGCATCTCTGATTCTTTCTGTGACTTGATCAGCGGCGGTATCTTCATAATAGCGCCAAGGCGAGATAGCTCGTTCTAGCGCCGTGCAGTCCATATCGCCACGTGTGACAGAACCAAAATCAAGAAAAACTGCGCGCATACAATTGCCTTTGTTGAAGGTAGGAGTAATTCATACTGTGATTGGGATATATTGAAAGCCTGGTGTGTTGTCAAATACCTTGAGAGATTAGGAAATAAGTATACGGAATAATTTACTTTGATCCTCACTAAATTAGCATCATTGAAATGGTTGCTTTCGGCCAAAATCATCCAGTCAATTTCTCTCTATAAATCTCCGATAATCTAGCTAAATAATATCAAATAGCCAATACTTTCATGATCTGCAGAACTGCATAACGCTCATTTAGGATGATATATAGATTAGCTAATCTGACAAACATAACAATTTTGTTGCTGTTAATTTCAATAGCATGGAAGATATACTAAAACCATATAATTACTTGTCAGGCCTCAGCAATGAGCACTGATGCCGAAAAGCCCGAATCAGAATGCGTGGTCCACGACCACCCGGTGCCGTCGAGCGAGTTGGCGCGATACAGCGTAGATCGCGACCCACACTCCGAGCGCGACATCGCGAACTACGTAGAAGGTCAAGCTCGCGACGAGATCGTCCACCACGTGGAGCGCGTGAAACGGGAGATCGTGCTCGGGGAGGTATATGACATTTGGGACGTGACGACCCATAAGGACAGGTGGTGGGTGATCACGAACCTCACCAATCTCTACTCGCAGAAGTATTTTCCTAGCCTAGACTACACCCTCTCGTTTCATATTGGTCTGATGACGCGGTTGCGCAGTAGGTCCGGGCGAATTGCCCCTCAAGATCCGTCGCCCTTCGATGAGGTTATCCGAAGAGCCGACCAAGCCCAGGCGCGCCACGACGCTGCCGTCGAAGTCGAAGACTACCAGGCGGTCGGTATGCTGCTTCGCGAGAGCTTGATTTCCCTCATTTCCGCCCTGCGTCGGCGGGTACCGATTAGTGAGGGCATTGAGAAGCCGCAGGAAGCGAACTTCGTCGGGTGGAGTGATGTGCTGATGAACGAGCTCTGTCGTGGTGGAAGCAGAAAGGAACTGCGGCAGCACCTGAAGAATACGGCAAAGGAAGCCTGGCAGCTGGCAAACTGGCTCACGCATACCCGTAGCGCTACGTGGACTGCTTCGTCAATCGCGATACATTCATGCCAGACCGTAATTGGCCACTACATCCAGATTCTCGAGGGTGGGCGAGCGGACAAGGTCGGAGAGTGTCCCGTCTGCAAGTCTCGGGACATTCGAAGCCACTTCGATATAGGGATCCCACCCGATGGTGACTACTACACGAGCTGCGGCGTATGCGAGTGGACGGACCATCCTGCCGGGTCCGGTGAGGCAGAGGCCTAACATGACGATCAACACGGACGTCCTATCGGCGGGCTTCGCCCACCTACTGTCCGCCGGTCCTCTCCAACATTAAAAAGGTGTCAGTCATTGCATCTTGCAAAATGAACGAATTAACCGACTAACAGTAATGTAATAAACATTATATTTGAGATAGATTTGCCTTTGATATTTCTAGCAAAAGATGATAGTGATTATTCATAAGGCAGTAGGCATAGCATAGTACATATTGTTTCATAGCATGTTATCAGATCTGCTAATAAATCAAGAAACTGTTGTTTATCCTCATCTTCATCAAAAATAGCTTCTCCACCGTTATCCCTTGACATGACATGGTACAAACCATTCGAGAATTCCAGTCTGATTGGACGTGCCATAAAACCATTCCTCCCTATATCCATTTAGGGCTACATATCATAAATGCACTTCATGCACTATACAATGACTGACACCTTTTTCACAAAGAGTAGGTAGATCAAAATTTAGATTCTTTGAAGGAGTGTTAACACCAACTCTAATCCTGATGTTCTTTGTAAATATCTGCATATATTCTCCAGGATTATTTACGGTTTTACCCATTTGTTGGATTGTGGAGCGAACCTTGCCTGGCTGGGGAATTTCAGGCGATTATCCAAGGATTATGAGATTCGAATTCGCAGCTCTGAAAACATGGTGCGTATCGCAATGCTAAGGCTGACTGTGGCTAAATGTATATGTTTTTCAAGACAGCTTCTGAGTCCTGAGCCTAGTATATAGTCAGAACTGTCCCTAATCGTATTTTCTCGTCGTTCCTGAAATTGTAGTCAATTGCATTATTGTTTGTTTATTTGGTAGTTTTTAGAATTAATTATGCAATAAAACTAGATTGATTTGACATATTGCTTCAACTTAAGAGTAATGAAGTGGTCCCGCAAAACTGAACAGAAAATAATATTAATTATCAATCTACGACAGTTTTAACCTCTAAATTTTTGCTTCATAAAAAAGGTTAAAGTTTATACATAACTATTCTAAAGACGGGATATCTCATGATAATTAAAATCCAAGCACAGAATGTATCTGAACAATACGAACTTGACTCTGCCTTAGTCGATAGTGCGCTTTCGAGTTTTCAAATGGTGCTGGATTTGCCGATTACTGCTGATCGGATTAATAAATGGATATCTGTTAGTGAGAATGGTCAGATTATCGACGCAATATTTTCCCATACTGGTCGAAATGGGATAGGCTAAATAAAGATGATTACTATCGAGTTAGCTTCAAGACAGAAACGCCACAAGGATATCAGACCCGAATCAGAGTTAATTTTACTGCCCAAGTTGGTTGGGAGTATAAAAAACCGAACTTACCGAGTTATTACTCCGTCAGAATCATTGACAAGTCGGCTTGTCGGTAGCGCGACCCTTCAGGGTTTGCAGACCGGGTTGGATCCTTTTGACATCGGTATAGGCCTGGCTCGTGCTCCCCAGATCTAACCATGTGATAGTTCTTTGATAGATCAACCCGACAGAGGGGCAGCATTTGGTATTCCCAAAATTTGGGCAACATATTTTTTCTTATAAAAGGAGATAAAAATGTTGAATATTATCAAAAAGATCATTGTTCTAGTTGGCTTGATAATTTTGACTGTACCGATCAATAGTATTATCCATTCGGTGATATTGCTTTTGGGGCTGTCGACTCCAGTTATCGAATAAATTTAGTTAAATGAGGTAATCTCTCGGCTATGCTGGTATAGCTGAGGGAATCGAAGAGAACGATCATTGGCGTGGTCGACATTTCCTTTCCGATTCTTGTGGTTATGGCTTCTAGAGAAAGGTGTCAGTCATTGCATCTTGCAAAATGAACAAATTAACCGACTAACAGTACTGTAATAAACATTATATTTGAGATAGATTTACCTTTGGTGTTTCTAGCAAAAAATGATAGTGATCATCCATAAGGCACTAGGCATAGTATATTGTTTCATAGCGTGTTATTAGCTCTGCTAATAAATCAAGAAACTGCTGTCTATCCCCATCTTCATCAAAAATAGTTTCTCCACCGTCCCCCTTGACATAATATGGAATAAACCATTCGAGAATTCCAGCCTGATCGGACGCGCCATAAAACCATTCTTCTCTATATTCATTTATGGCTACGTATCATAAATGAATATAGAGAAGAATGGCTGTATTAGTGAGGTACAAAAACATACATGGACGCCCACTTTTTGCCAAGCCTTCAACTAATGATTTTGAGTAGATAAAGATTGCAGCCATACATCCGGACTTTGTATGAGGTATATTACCTCTGCCCCTGATGGAATTCGCTGAGTAGCGCCTTATCATATTAGCGTGCTCGATGCACTGTTTTTTGTTCAGGTTTAGCCACTCACGGTCTAACCAGTCTCGCCATCATGTCATGATTGCCTGTGCAATCGGTAGTTATCTTTCTCCTTAAGCTCATTTTTAATGCAGCATTACCAATACGCCCCTATTCAACCGTCGCGATCAGCGAGCTGCAGTTGCTACTATAGTGTGATCAGAATGAAATGTAGCTTTTTTGGTAAGCAATACCCAGATGATGCGAGCATTCTTGTTTGCCAGGGCAACAGCAGCAACGTTTTTATTGCGTCGCGCTATCAGCTTGCACAGCCAGCTTCCGGGCTCGGCCTTTTTCTCGGCAATGCGGATGACTGCTCTTGCTCCGTGGATCAGCAGGGTACGAAGATAAGTATCGCCACGTTTGCTGATACCGAGCAATAACTGCTTGCCTCCGCTTGCATGCTGCTTGGGCACCAACCCTAGCCATGCCGCTAATTGTCTGCTGTCCTTAAATTCCGTCGCGTTTCCTACTGTTGCCACAATGGCGCTCGCTGTAATCGGGCCAACACCAGGAATGGCTTCCAATCTTTGGCTGGCCTCACTCTCCTTGTGCCAGAGCTTGATTTGTAACTCTAATTCGTCCACTTGACGATCCAGTTCCTTAAGGTGGTCATTCAGTCTTTCCAGCAATCGGCGCATTGTTCCTGGCAAACCATTTTCGCCATCTTCCAGAATGTCAGGCATACATTTGCCAATCGATTGGATGCCCTGAGGGATGACGATACCAAACTCAGAGAGGAGGCCGCGTATCTGATTTGCCTGGGCGGTTCTGGCCTTGACAAAACCCTGTCTGGTACGATGCACTGATAGCATGGCTTGTTGCTCAACAGTCTTGATCGGTACAAAACGCATATTGGGTCGACTCACCGCTTCGCAGATCGCTTCCGCATCCGCCATATCATGCTTGTTAGTTTTGACATAAGGTTTGACAAACTGAGGAGACATGAGCTTGACGGTGTGCCCAAATTCACCCAGCTTCCTTGCCCAATGGTGTGAACTACCACAGGCTTCCATGCCTATCAAGCAGGGCTCTAGATTGGCGAAATACTTCGCCATCTCGCTGCGGCGCAATTGCTTGCGCAACACAGTCTTACCATGCATATCTACACCGTGAATCTGAAATACTTCTTTTGCTAAATCAATTCCTATTGTTGTAATCTTCATGTCGGACGCTCCTATCTGGTTTAGTGGTTATTACACCATTACTTTGGCACTTTGATGCCGTTTAGGGTAGTGGGCGTCCATTCCATTATATTAGTTTGAAACAAAGTGATAGTATTCATATTACCAAGCGATCAAAGAAATAAATCGCTCAAGAAACCAATGGACGAAATTATTGCCGGCATTACTGATAGAGGAGAGGCAATGAATGCGATATACAAAACGGGACATTACACAATGTTTGAAATCGCAGCATATTTTTATATTCATTACAGTACTGTTAGTCGGTTAATTCGTTCATTTAAATTATATAATTACATGTTAGAGCTCATCTCCGGCCATGCACACTCGCACGCCTCCTCAAATCGACAAGCACATCGGGCGGTTGGCTGCACGTGTCGGGGCTGGGCAACAGCTCGTTTACCTCGACGTAGTAGCGGCGCCAGGTGCTATTCCCGGTGAGTGTTTCGCTAACGTTGCTGCGAAGGCTCAGAGCGAGGGCGGCAGCATCGTCTATGGGTGGCAACTTTGGGAGTGGCCACACGTCCTCGTTGAAGCGGAGTTTCACGCGGTTTGGCGGGCCCCTGACGGTACGTTGCACGAGATCACTCCGAAACACGATGGGGATGAACGAATACTCTTTGTGCCGGACCCAAGGCGGACGTACAACGGGACGCCCATCGATAATGTGAGAGTCGCGGTGCGGGACGATCTGCTTGTCCATGACTTCATCGCGGTGGCAGAAGAAATGGTGCGGGTCCGAATTCGCAGCGGAAGGGAAGATCGCCCGGGCTACATCTCTATGCCTGCTCACGAGATCGAACCCTTGATGGAACTGCAATCCCTCATAGGACACATGCTCTTGCAGGGGAAGCGCGCCAACGACCTGTGTGCGTGCGGCAGCGGTAACAAGTACAAGCGATGCCACGGCAAGATCCTGGGCAAATGAGCTCTAACATGGCAATCGACGCGGACGTCCTATCGGCGGGTGTTCGCCCGCCTACTGCTGTTCGCCGATCATTTCTACGCTAAGTTTTTGGAGTGACGAGTGTCCCGAGCCGTAACTGCTGATCATGTATTGTTTGATGAATGTATCGATTCTTTTCGCAGGGAGCGAGATGATTATCGCCCTTACGATACAGGCGAAAGTTATTCCTTTTTGTTGACGCCATTTCAATTGAGTGAAGAGTGGGATTTGGAACTATGTAAGATATCTTCTTCGATCAGAGTTACCTTACCTGGAGCTTACTCAGCATTCATTAGCAAAGTTAAAAATCCTGATTGGGTAGGCACTCATAACTCACACCTTTTTGGGATAGCTTTATCGACAATCGTTTCATCAGTAACTCTCAAGTTGTCTAAGTCTACTAGGGATGATTATTTGTGCAGGCACAATGAATTATCAGAACACGATATTTATCAGCTTGCCATCGTTCACCCAGTATTAGTCGCTGATCCAGGAGCCGTAAATTCAATTCTTTCCAAGTCGAAACAAGATCAGATGAGGGAGGAGATTTCAAACCTTATTAATATTTTGTGTTCTCTCGACTATGAGATGTACCGCACTGTAATGCAAAGCCTTAGACTTATACATCTCTCTTTGCTAACAAAGAGAGATGATTTTGGGCTTGCTTACTTTCTAGTCGTTTCGGCCATTGAGTCAATCGCTCAAAAGGCAATCAAGAGAGATAAAGTCAAGAAGAAGCATCCCGAAGAGGCTTTGTGGAAAGAAAAAGCCGAAGAAGATCCGATGTTTGAAGCACTTCTTGATGCTTATCTTGAATCAAGAGGAAAAAATGAATATTTGCGAGAACGATTTGTAAAATTCATAGAAAAATATGCCCCCGTTGAGAAATGGGAACAGTATATTGAACATCCAATGCAAGATATGGTTGATTCAATAAAAGAAGTGAATCCTTTGCACAATTTAGAGCACATAACTGGCAAACATTGGTTTGAGAAATATCCAAATGACTTGACTAAAGATGAGATCGATTTGATCTTGTCAGATGTTTATGTGCATCGTTCATGCTTTGTTCACCGTGGTGAACAACCTCCTCACACTAATCCTAACCCTTCTTTAAATCGCTTTTTCCAAGAAGTTAGAGAGTACGATGACTATAATATAAAGGAATTAATCCTTCCCAATTATGAGTTATTATTAGGTCTTGCGAAAAACTCAATATATAACTGGGCATCAGAAAAACTTAACAAAGCATTGTAGTGGACAAGCCACTGAATGCGGCGCTAAGCCTTGGAAGGAGGCGCATGAAGTCAGAAACGCAAGTCACAGGAAATATTGGCATGTACTATGCATGCTATAGGCTTTCTCGCATGAGCTTGAACGTAATGCCGATTGCACACAATGCGAGAAGTATCGACATAATCGCCTACAAACAAGAGCGGAACGGAGTTCATTAGAGTGCAAGTGAAGGTGTTAACCAAACAGAATCTAGTGCTGCTAGGAAATAGCCTTGATAAGATCATGGGAGACTACTGGTTAATCATCAACAACGTGGGCAAAGAACCTAACGCATATGTAATGAAGCCTGAGGAAATTAGGTCTCTCGCACATCGAGGGAAGAAAAATGGGATCGTCTCTTACTGGCTTCAGTCAACTTCCTACGACACACCGGAGTTCAGGGAGGCGTGGCATAGTACCGGGAACGGGAATAATATGGCCTAACCATCGACTCTGAGCGATCCGCAAAAGCGGCACGAGTTTCGGTGGGACGTTTCCGGCACTGGTGTGCGGCTTTTGCGGTTGCCTGAGCCGTAGCGCTATCACCGTTAAAAACCAATTTTGCCCTACCTCACTGTCTGGTTTGAGTCGAATTCAGTCGATAAATGTCAGATTAAATGGAGGCTAATTCAACTACTGTTTGGCAATATGCACCTCCTCGGCTGAGAAAACGGATTTTTCAGGATTGCATAACAAGACAGGGCGGTCAAATGCCCACAATCTCCCCATCATCGGACAGATCAATTCTGTGTGCAGCCGGATCATGCGGTAAGCCGGGCATGGTGACGATGTCGCCAGTCAGTACCAGTAAGTAACCAGCACCGGCGGCAATGCGTACCGATTCAACTGGAAGTACAAACTCACTGAGACGGCCTACTTGGGCTGGGTCACTGCTGAGTGACAGGTGAGTCTTGGCAATACAGATGGGAAGCCGCTCGTAACCCAGTGAGCGAACCCGTTCAAGATCTTTTTTTGCAATACGGCTGAATTCGAGATCGCTGGCGCCGTAGATAATGCGAGCGACAGCAGCAATTTTCTCCTCAGGAGGTGACTCCAAATCATAAAGATAACGCACTGGCGGTGCCGGCTGAGCAGCGGCAGCGGTGACCGCATGCGCTAACGCTTCAGCTCCAGCGCCTCCATCGGTAAAACCGGTAAAAAGGGCGGTAGTCAGCCCAAGTTTGGCGCATCCTTTCTCCATAACAGTCAATTCTTGTTTAGTGTCGCCCTCAAAGCAATTGATAGCGATGACCGGCTCAAAACCAAAGGCGCGTACGCTGCGAACATGATGCTCCAGGTGTTCCAAACCACGTTCGATTTCTTGGATGGGACCAGGGGAGGTGAGGTCGCCGCCACCATGGATTCTTAATGCTCTGGCAGTTACCACCAGTACGACCACACTGGGCCATAGGCCAGAGCTGCGGCATTTTATGTCAAAAAATTTCTCGGCGCCTAGATCAAAGCCAAAACCCGCTTCTGTCACAGCAAAATCTGCACAGGTAGCGGCGATCTTAGTGGCGATCACACTATTGCAGCCATGAGCGATGTTGCCAAATGGGCCTCCATGCACAAAAGCTGGCACGCCTTCGGTGGATTGCACCAGATTCGGTAGAATCGCATCCTGTAGCAGAGCCGCCATTGCGCCTGTTGCCTTAAGACTCTGTGCCGTTACCGAGTTACCAGAGCGGTCAAACCCAACTAGGATGCGCCCCAGCCGAGCTTTTAGATCAGCGAGGTCCTCTGATAGACAAAGGATTGCCATTATTTCTGAAGCTGCAGTGATGTCAAAGCCGCTTTCACGCGGTACACCATTAAGATGCCCGCCAAGTCCAATCACGGTCTGACGCAGCGCGCGGTCATTCACATCCAGTACACGGCGCCAAAAGACTTGACGGTGTTCCAGGTCTAGTTCACTGCGAAAATGAATGGCATTGTCCAGCAAGGCGGCCAATAGATTGTGCGCTGCACCGATGGCGTGCAGATCCCCCGTGAAATGCATATTGATGCGAGTTGAAGGCTCGAGCTGGCAGCAGCCGCCACCAGTACCACCGCCCTTGACGCCAAAGATGGGGCCGAGCGAAGGTTCGCGTAAAGCAAGTGCTGTGCGCTGACCAATGCGGGCAAGACCTTGCGCTAGACCGATAGAAACAGTGGTTTTTCCTTCACCACTACGTGTGGGATTAATCGCCGAAACCAGTACGATTTTTCCTTTTGGCTTAGCTTCTTCCTTTGGCAAGGCGCTCAACCGAAGCTTTGCCATATACTCGCCATAGCACATCAGTGCATTTGGTTGCAGATCAAGTGCTGCGGCGATATTCAGTATGGGGCGCATTATAAAAACTTCAGGCGAGAAGAATAAGTATATGTGAGAGCTTTAATATATTGTATGTCCAACATTTTCCGGTTTTTATTACATTATAGAGTCTCGGTGGCACGGGTGCGGGTACTGCAAAACATAAGAGTGGAATTAATTCTAACATTCCAACACTCATCCCGAGTATTTTGTTGGAATCACCGCTTTTCCGCTTAAAGTGATTTCTGGTTACTCACAAACCTACTAGAGGAGGGTATAAGCTGTGTTGCTTTTCAAGACTTTGTTTTATGCAAGATTTTACAGAAAAGGTTACGTGTATTGTACGCACTGTGCAGCTCCTGAAGTTAAATTACCTCCGGCAAAGCCGGAGGCTTATTTCTGTTAGCCCCTCAAAGGGGCAAGAATTGGCGCCACCTAAAGGTGGCATCACATACCAAGCTTGAGCTGATCATAATGTTCATCCTCCTTCTCTTGATGTCGGATATATTCTCTAACCATCTCTTCATCTAACCCTACGGTCGATACAAAATAACCACGCGCCCAAAAATTTTCACCTGTGAAATTCCTCGATTTCCCCATAAACTTTCGTGCTATCAATATTGCACTTTTCCCCTTGATATACCCTACTACATAAGACACTGAGTACTTCGGCGGAATACTAATGCACATGTGTACATGATCAGGCATCAAATGTCCTTCCACTATCTGGCACTCTTTCTGCTCTGCTAACTCGTGCAATACCTTCCCAAGGTGCTTTCGTATTACTCCAAATATCACCTTTTTCCTTCTCTTCGGAATAAATACAACGTGGTACTTACAGTCCCATGTTGTATGGGCCAAACTCTGATAATCTCTCATTTGATTCTCCTAGCTCTTGATCAAGCTAAAAGAATCAAGGTGACCGTATCACACGGTCAAACCTTTAATAGTCCCCCGGCAAAGCCGGGGGATTACCTCGTTTATTTATTTTTAGGAAAATAAGCGATAGATATTATTTACATTGCAAATAATAATAATTATTATTTACATATCATAAAGAGTCATTTGAATTTGATGTCAATGTCAATTGTGATCTGAAAATCAAAGTGGTGCGAGCATTCATATATCATTACTGCCACCATCTTATTGATTCTTCATTAAAACGAAATTACATTTAGCCAGCCACAAAGCGCATGATGCTTGTCAGCCAGCCATTACTTCAATAACTAGGAGATGGCTTTGTGTATAAAAAATTAGGGCTGGTTGAGAGCAGAGGGTGCCACTTCTCACAAATTTCAAGTTCATTTCTGGCAACATGCGCTTTCTCGTTTGCCAGAAATGATCAACAGTGCTGATGCAGCTATCTGCCCTACAGATTGCGTCAGCCATGCCGCTTATTATCAGTTAAAACGTCTTTGCAAACGTCATGGTAAGCCTTGTTTGCTATTCAAGGGAAAAGGCATTGCTAGCTTTGCGTCTGCACTTACCCACTTATCATTATGCCAAGTGAGTTTGAATGCTAGTACTTTTGAATTGCCGGAGGAAAGCATCGAGAAATGACTATTAAATTGAATTAAATTTTATCCATCTAGCCAATTTAATTTCATTGCACGTTAACTGATGTTTCATTGTGGAACAATAGTCATATAAGAGATTAAAGAAGCAAAAATGTATATGTAGAAAAAGGACGGTAACAACGGCTTACATATACCTAATCAGGTATTAATTTTAAATAATCAATATCTTAATCGAGAGAATATTCTGTTAAATAAGGAGGCGTTGCTAGAAACGGCGATGCTTTGGAATAAATACCGAATGATTATCAGAATCATTTTTATTAAAAATGATGAATGATTATCAGAATCATTTTTATTCATATTGTTACAATAAAAATATAAAAACTTATGATGTTATCAGTAGAAGAATGGACTCAGGAATTAGATACAACGTTTATCGCGAATCGTACCCAATTACTCCGGGTAGCTTATAAAATTTTAGGTGACTGGGAACGATCAGATGATGTGGTGCAAGACGCTTATATCAAGATCACAGAGATGGAGGCTGCACAGAAAGTTAGGCAGCCATTGGCTTATTTATTTCAGATCGTACGCAATTTGGCTATCGATCACTATAGGCGTGTTGTATTCGAGTCAGAGCTTTTTGGAGTAGACGAAGAGGGATTGCAAGTTCCAACTCTGGCAGGAACACCGGAGACTCATGCAATCAATCGTCAGCACCTTGAGTTAGTTGCAGAAGCATTAGCCAAGCTGCCTGATCGCACAAAACGGGTTTTTGAGCTTTACCGGATACATGGATATACACACCGGATGATTGCAGATGAATTGGGTATTTCTCCTTCTTTGGCAAACATTCTCATTCATGAAGCAACAAATCACTGCAGGAATGCTCTTTAATCTAAATAGCCAGTAGATTCAAGAGATTCTCTGGCTATTTCCTAATCATAAACAGAGCACAGTTACTTGTGGTGATCATTTAATTCCATTTCTAAATCAAACCTGACTTTGTCGGCTTCTTTTTGACATTTTTTGTATTCTCAATAAGCCGGTTCGTCTAGTATGAATAAGAAGCGTTCTTATTAAGAAGAATTAAAAATCCTATTCATTTGTAAATCTGAGGGATGTGCTATGACGAGTTGCTTTGATCGCGAAGATGGTGTTTTTCGCGTTTTAGTTAATCATGAAGAACAATACTCTATTTGGCCGGAATGGAAAGTGATTCCCGGTGGCTGGCGGGATACAGGTGTACTAGGCGACAAAAAGACCTGTCTCGATCATATTGAGAAAGTCTGGACTGATATGCGTCCACTCAGCTTGCGGCGTTTCATGGATAACCAGGTTTAGGGCAACATATTTATGCTCAAACCATTAACCCTGCTCTGTTTGCCGTGTGCAGGCGCGAGTGGCACCATGTACCTCCGCTGGCGACGGTTACTACCTTCCTGGATAACGGTGCAGCCTATCGAGTTGCCAGGGCGTGGTAGCCGAACAGATGAGCTCCCTCAGGAAAGCTATCTAGCACTGATTGAAAGCTTAGGCGATGAGCTTGTATCCATATTGCCTGAACAATACGCCTTTTTTGGGCACAGCATGGGTGCCTTGTTGGCTTATGGAATTACCCATCACTTGTCTGCTCGGAAATTACCGCTTCCCACTGCATTGGTCGTTTCAGGCTGTGCAGCACCCAATCGTCAGGATAGCGAACGCTATAGCAAAATACAGGGTGAGGCAGCATTGATCGCGGAGCTAAGGAAGCAGGCTGGTACACCGGAAAAAGTGTTCGATCACTCGGAACTATTGGCGATGACACTGGATTTATTAGCGATAGATTACCGACTATGTGGGAGCTTCCAGCATGTGGAGTTACCGCCTCTGCCCATTCCCATCCATGTTTTTGGCGGGCGTGCGGATGAGATTGAAGCGGCAAAGCTGAATGATTGGCAGCTGGCAGGTACTCAAGCATTTACCTTGGATTGGTTTGAGGGTGGTCATTTCTTTCTTCGTCAATCTGAAGAAGTATTTCTGCACACTCTGGTAAAGCGTCTGACGGAAAGTCTAATTGGAGTCCCTTATGAAGTACCTGAATCGCCTGCAACTGCCTGAAACGCTACCTGTTGGCATCGAAGTTTGGTTGCTCGAGTTCGATTTCGATTCGAATCAGCTTGCTGATGACTGGACATTGCTGAGCGCAGAAGAAAAAGCGCGCGCACTTCGCTTTCATCAACTGCGGGACCGAGTGCGCTTTATTGCGACACGGGCGGCGCTCCGCCGTTTGCTAGCGGAATGTGTGATGGTGTCACCTCAGGCATTACGCATTGTAACGAACAGCTTTGGTAAGCCGCACTTGCATGCGCATTCTGGTATCGCGTTCAGCGTTTCCCACGCCGGTAATTTTGCTTTGATTGCGTTATCTACTCAGGGAGAAGTGGGCGTCGACATTGAGCAGTGCCATCGGGATGTTGCTAATCTGGAGGCGCATGTGCTTTCTCCGGTAGAGCGGGCGTGGAAGATCTGGTCAAGCAAGAATTTCATCGAGCTGTGGGTAGTGAAAGAATCAGTATTGAAAGCACTGGGATTTGGTATCGCCGAATATCTGCCAGCTATAACCGTTCTGCCAAATCATGATGGCAGCTATTGCATTATCCACGATCAAACCGAATGGGCGAAAGTCAACGCCTGGTCGATTAGTGCACCCATTCACTACGCGGCAGCATTAGCGCTGACACATCAAAGTCAATCGCTAGCAAAGCGTCAGCCTTTTCTATCCTAATTAATCCCAGAAGCAATGAAGTACGCAATACCAGGCTGGGTTAAAAATTTTTCAGTAAAGCATGCATTTATTTTAAGTGTTAATCATGAATACAAGACTGATTCCTTCTCGCAGTTATCCTGACAATATTGTGATCCATCTGCAAACGCTCGCGCGTGAGAGAGCGGCAGACCCTGCTTTGATCGTAGTAAGTGCGAACGGAGATACGCTCATTGACAAACAGTTTGATTATGTTTTGCTCGATTTGTATGTCAGGGCCGTTGCCGCAGTTTTACAGGATCGATTCAAGCAAGGTGA
The DNA here is from genome assembly GCF_033063275.1 of Nitrosomonas sp. Is37. NCBI lineage: Bacteria > Pseudomonadati > Pseudomonadota > Betaproteobacteria > Nitrosomonadales > Nitrosomonadaceae > Nitrosomonas > Nitrosomonas sp. Is37. The sequence continues at coordinate 49,584 of NZ_JAWJYP010000008.1, forward strand.
TCGAGTGCTATTGTTGATGGATAACGATGAGCATTACGTGATCGGTTTTCTTGCCTGTCTTTATGCAGGGATGATCGCGGTACCCGTTTTTCCACCCGAATCGATACGGGAGCAACATCTGACAAGGCTGTTCGCGATTGCAACCGATGCAAAGGCGCGATGCATTCTGACGACCAGCGAAATTGTACCGCTGATCAGCGAGGCAGAGATTACGCAATTGGCGGACGCTGATATTCTGGCGGTCGACACGATCATGCAAGATAATGCGCTAAGTAAGGCATCCGCATGGCATGAGCGCATGCCGGAGAAAGATGAGATCGCTTTTCTGCAATATACCTCTGGGTCGACTTCTACACCCAAAGGCGTGATGGTCAGTCATCATAACCTGATGTTCAATGCCCGAGCCTTCGAAGAAGGCATGTCGATCGGCGCGGACGATATCTTTGTCAGTTGGCTGCCGCTTTACCATGATATGGGATTGATTGGCGGGCTATTGCAGCCGTTACATCGGGGAATTCCGGCAATACTCATGTCGCCGCAGTTTTTCATCGAACGCCCTGTACGCTGGCTAGAAGTCATTTCACGCTATCGCGCCACAGTAAGTGGCGCACCCAATTTCGCTTTTCAGTTATGCGTCGAGCGTGTGAGAAGCTCGCAATTACAGGGGATCGATTTATCGACCTGGCGCGTTGCCTTCTCGGGTGCAGAGCCTGTGCGCAGAGACACAATGCGTGCTTTTGTCGAGCGTTTCAGTGCAATTGGATTTCCAGCCGGTACCATTTATCCCTGCTATGGTTTGGCTGAAGCGACACTGTTCGTGACGGGCGGCGTGCGTGGAGAAGGTATGAAAGTGCATGAATTTTCAGCCGACAAGCTTGCGCAAGGTCAAGCAGAGGTAGTGACGCAAGGTATCCCGATTGTTGCCTGTGGTTTTCCTGCTTCCAATCATTCGGTAAAAATCATGGACCCTGAAAAGCAGATTTTGCTGGCAGATGGCTACGTCGGCGAAATTTGGACGGATGGACTCAGTCTCGCACAGGGTTACTGGCAGCGTCCCCAGGAAACCGCAGAAACCTTTACTGATCACAAAGGTGCACGCTGGTTACGTACCGGTGATTTGGGCTTTATCCATGCACACCAGTTATACATCATGGGGCGACTCAAGGATCTCATCATTATCCGTGGACAAAATATTTACCCCCAGGATATTGAGTTAGTTATTGAGGAAGAGGTCGAAGCCGTGCGTAAAGGACGGGTTGCGGCATTTTCAGTTGAGCGAGAAGAAGGGGAAGGGATCGGTGTTGCAGTGGAGGTGTCGCGCAACATGCAGAAACTTGTTTCGGCTGAAGCCCTAGTGACAGCGCTTAGCGAGGTGGTGAGTACCAGTTGTCATGAATCTTTGTCCGTGGTGGTGCTGTTGAACCCCGGCGCACTTCCCAAAACATCGAGTGGCAAGTTGCAACGGACAGCCTGCCGTCAAGGTTGGCGTGAACGTACACTGGATGCTTACGCCATCTGCGAATATGGTCAATTTGTGCTCGGTGGCAGCAAACCGCTCCCCCACCTGTTGGAAGATGAAACAGAACTTGCTTTGGCAGCTATTTGGGAGGCTGTGTTGCATCGCACGGGATTGAGACGGGAAGATCATTTCTTTGCGATAGGCGGCAATTCACTGACGGCTGTACAAGTTGTGGCGCGCATTTCAGATCGCTGGCAGATTCCATTCCTTCCGCGCAATCTGTTTCAGTGCCCACGACTGCATGAGTGTGCGACGGAAATTAAGCGTTTGGCGTCCTTGAAGACGGCCTCCCGGGAAACCGATATGTGTCGCCTTATGCCTATGCAGGATGACCACCATTGCCTGCCATTGTCCTATGGCCAACAGCGCCTTTGGTTACTTTGGCAACTCGATCCTGACAGCACGGCCTATCACGTTCAGCATGCTCTGCGGTTGTCAGGTATGTTGGATAAACAGGCGTTTCTTGCGAGCTTTCAGGCATTGATCGAACGGCATGAATCATTACGCACACTATTTCGTATCAGTACGGCAGGCGTGATCGAGCAAGTGATACAACCGATATCGCCATTCGCAATAACGGATATCGATTTGCTGGATTGGGATGTTTTGCAGCGTGAAGAACAAGCCGCTGCGGAAGCACAACGCATCATTTCGATGCCCTTTGATTTGACGAAAGGCCCTTTGCTGCGGGTGGCGTTGATTCGGGTGACGGAGCACGAATATATCCTCGTCATTGTCATGCACCATATTATTGCCGATGGTGTCTCCATGCAAATCATGTTGAACGAGTTTGCAGCTTATTATCAGGCGTATATCCAAGGAAAGCCAGCTCAGCTCGCTCAATTGCCCATCCAGTATGTGGACTACACGGTTTGGCAACAAAGGTGGCTTGAAGCAGGCGAAAAGGAAAGGCAGCTCGCTTACTGGCGAAGTTACTTAGGTGAATCACATTCGGTTTTAACACTGCCAACTGATCGCGTACGGCAACCTGTAACGAGCTACCCGGCAGCACGCCATAGTTTCGATCTGCAGCAAGCAGTGCTGGTAAAACTTCGCCAATTGACGCTTGATCGCGGAGCAACACTGTTTATGGCGCTACTGGCCGCGTTTCAGGTATTGTTATTTCGTCATACAGGACAACAGGTTATTCGCGTCGGTGTACCCGTTGCTAATCGTCACCGTATCGAAACAATGAGCTTGATCGGTTTCTTCGTCAATACGCAGGTCTTGCAAAGTCAATTGCATGGGCGTATGTCGCTTGTCGAGCTTCTAGATCAGGTGCGGGAGGATGCGATCAATGCCCAGGCTTACCAGGATTTGCCCTTCGGACAACTGGTCGAAGCACTGCATCCTCAGCGAGATTTGCGTCATAGTCCACTGTTTCAAACTACCCTCAATTATTTACAGAAAGACTACCGTAGCTTGCAGCAATACTCTGGACTGGCAGTTGCCGATTACATCCTCCCCGAGCAGGCAGGCCAGTTGGAACTGAGACTTGAAACCGTTGAATTGCCCGATGGAAGTGTGTCCGCCAGCTTCATTTATGCGTCTAACCTGTTCGATCCTGTTCTGATTGAACGTCTGGCGCGCCACTATCTACAGATTTTGCAGGATCTGTCAATCCAACCAACCATTGCCATCGGTGACATCGATTTGCTGGATGAAACTGATAAACAGCAACTCACAGTATGGGGTGGCCATAGGCAAATCTCATCGATCAATCAACCGGTTCACCATCTGATAGAACGCCAGGCAGATATATATCCGCACATGACTGCGGTAATCTCAGGTGATATCGAGCTGAGTTATGCCGAGCTCAATCGCCGGGCGAATAGGCTCGCCCATCGGCTCATCAGCTTGGGTGTCAAACCCGAAATGCGCGTAGGTATTGCGCTCGAACGAAGTTCCGTCGAATTGATTATAGGGCTTATGGCTATTCTGAAAGCAGGGGCTGGTTATATACCGCTTGATCCTGAGTATCCTAATGAACGTCTTACTTATATGATTGAAGACAGTGGCACCCGACTGTTGTTAACTCAATCTCATCTTAGCGAACGACTGCCTTATCGCGAAGGAGTGCAGATCCTTGAACTTGATACGCTCGATCTGAGTTCAGCCAGTGAAATTAATCCTGATGTCGCCTTGCATAGCGACAATCTCGCTTATGTGATTTATACCTCGGGGTCGACTGGTCGGCCCAAGGGAGTGACTGTTTCTCATGGCCCGCTTGCCATGCATTTGGCAGCTATCAAAAAAATCTATGCTGTTCAGCCGGGTGATCGTGAATTGATGTTTTTCTCAATGAATTTCGATGCGGCAGCAGAACAATGGATAGCGCCGTTGACCGAAGGGGCGACGTTGGCACTTTCTTCGGTCCATGATTTGACTGGAGAGGGTTTCATTGAGTTGATCGAACGCCACAAGATCACGATTCTGCATCTTCCTCCTGCTTATTTGCGCATGTTACTGCCACAGATCAAGCGTGATCGGCAATGGATTCGTACCTGTATTGCCGGCGGTGAAGCCTGGTATGCCACTGACGTGATGGCTACCCGGGCACTATTTCAGCATGCTCGTTTAGTGAATGCTTATGGTCCAACTGAAACAGTGATTACGCCGACAGCGTGGGTTGATGAGCCTCATGAGAAAGCGTCAATGCTAGTGATGGGCGAATTCGCGCCGATCGGTCGGTCGGTTGGTGAACGCACTCTCTATGTGCTCGATGCTGAGCTCAATCTTGTGCCTCCAGGCACAGTCGGTGAACTCTATATTGGCGGGACAGGATTGGCACGCGGCTATCTCGATCGCCCCGCCTTGACAAGCGAGCGCTTTGTAGCTGACCCGTTTGATCAAGCGGGGGGCCGTCTTTATCGGACAGGTGATAGGGTGCGTTGGCGTGATGATGGACAACTCGAGTATCTCGGCCGCCTCGATGATCAGATCAAACTGCGTGGCTTCCGTATCGAATTGGGTGAAATTGAAGCGCGCTTGCTCGCTCAGGCAGGAGTGCGTGAAGCTGCAGTAATTGCTCAGGAAGGGCATCACGGTTTCCGGTTGGTTGCCTATGTCGCTCCCCATGATGAGACGCAACTAAGCGCATCGCTATTAAAAACAGCACTGGCCACTACGCTGCCTGATTATATGATCCCCAGCCTGTTTATTTTCCTGGATACGTTACCTCTTAATCCGAACGGCAAGCTAGACCGGAAGGCGCTACCTTCCCCTGAACAGTATGACAAGCCCAATTACGATCCACCAGTCAATGTGATGGAGAGAACGATTGCGGAAATCTGGGCTGAAGCCCTCGAAATGCCTCAAGTTGGCTTGCACAACAACTTTTTTGATTTGGGAGGGCATTCGCTGCTGTTGATCAAAATCAAGCAAAAGCTGGAAGCACATTTAGCTAGGCAGATTGCCATGGTCGATTTGTTCAAATACACCACTGTTGCCAGCCTGGCGAAATTTCTGAGTCAAGGGAAGGCAGATGCCGCTTCCTTGTCACGCCACCAGGCGCGTGCGCAGCGGCAACGTGGCGCTTTCATTCAACGGAAACACGAGAGGATATAGTGATGGATAATCCTGAAGAAATACTGGAAGATGCAGAACTTGATATCGCAATCATTGGAATGGCATGCCGTTTCCCCGGCGCGAACGAGATCGAGTCTTTTTGGCGCAATCTGCGAGAGGGCGTCGAGTCCATTACTTTTTTGAGCGATGAAGAACTGCGTGCACGCGGTGTGCCAGCTGAGGTATTGAATGATCCTCACTACATAAAAGCAGTTGCTCAGCTGGATGATATCGATTGCTTCGATGCGTCTTTTTTTGGTTATACCCCGCGGGAAGCTGCGGAGACCGATCCGCAGCACCGGCTTTTTCTGGAAGTGGCATGGCAAGCTTTAGAGGACGCCGGCTATGATCCTTCGCGGTATACCGATCCAATCGGCGTATATGCCGGATGTGGCGTGAATACTTATTTACTGCTTAATTTGCTATCGAGTGGGCGCAGAATGGACAAGCAGGATATTTCTTCGCTGCAGGGGCTGATGAATGGTAATAATAAGGATTCCATGACGACGACTGTCGCGTATAAGCTCAACTTACGCGGACCTGGGATTACCGTCCAAACCGCGTGTTCCACTTCACTTGCCGCAACGCATGTCGCTTGCCGTGCTCTGCTTAATCATGAGACCGACATCGCCATTGCAGGTGGCGCTTGGGTTAACTTGCTGCATGAAGATGGTTATCACTATCAACCCGGCGCCATTCTTTCACCAGATGGGCATTGCCGAGCGTTTGACGCCAAGGCTGCAGGAACAGTAATTGGCAGTGGAGTCGGCATCGTAGTATTGAAGCGGCTGACGGATGCATTAACAGACGGGGACACCATTCATGCGGTGATCAAGGGATCGGCGATCAATAACGATGGCTCAGCCAAGGCGGGTTACACCGCCCCGAGTATAGAAGGGCAAGCAGAAGTGATCCTCGCTGCTCAGGCCATTGCTGGCATTTCTGCCGATACGATCAGTTATGTGGAGACGCACGGGACTGGCACCACGCTCGGTGACCCGATCGAGATCGCAGCTTTGACACAGGCGTTTCGTGAAAGTACTGATCAGCGCGGGTTTTGTGCCATCGGCTCGGTCAAGACCAATGTGGGGCATCTCGATTCGGCTGCTGGGGTAGCTGGTCTGATCAAGACAACCCTTGCATTGAAACATCGGATGCTGCCTCCGAGCTTGAATTTTGAGCAACCCAATCCGCAAATCGATTTTGCATCCAGTCCTTTTTACGTCAATACCGAATGCAGAATTTGGCCAGAACATTCGACACCGCGCCGTGCAGGAGTCAGCTCGTTCGGTATCGGTGGCACCAATGTGCATATGATTGTCGAGGAAGCGCCCGGCCGTGTACCTTCGAGTGCATCGCGTGATTGGCAGCTGCTCATGTTGTCGGCGCGTAGTCAGGAAGCATTGGAACGAGCCGTAAATCGATTGCAGCAACATCTTGAAAGCCATACGGAGCAGCCATTAGCCGATGTCGCTTATACGTTGCAGGTCGGAAGAAAACAGTTTGCTCAGCGAGCAATTGTGCTTTGTCATGATCACGAGGATGCCATTACACTGTTGCAAAACAGGCAAAACAGGCAAAACAGGCAAAACAGGCAAAACAGGCAAAACAGGCAAAACAGGCAAAACAGGCAAAATAGGGAGAGCGACCGCTTTCTTGTTCAACACAATGTAGTCGAGCACCGGCCTGTAACATTTTTATTTCCAGGGCAAGGTGCGCAACACATCGAAATGGCGCGGGATCTTTATCAGCAGGAACCTGTCTTCCGCCAGCAATTCGATCACTGTCTGCAATTGTTGCGACCGCACCTTGATTTTGACCTCCTTGCCATCCTGTACCCAGGCGCAGATGAAGCCAATAGATTGGCAGCTTCATCACGGCTCGAACAGACCGAAGTCACGCAACCTGCTTTGTTCGTTATTGAATATGCATTAGCACAATTGTGGATGTCATGGGGTATTCAGCCTGCATCAATGATTGGTCATAGCGTGGGCGAATATGTAGCTGCTTGTTTAGCAGGTGTATTTTCTTTGCAGGATGCGCTGTGTTTGGTAGCCTTGCGCGGGCGTTTGTTACAGCAAATGGAAACGGGTGCCATGTTGGCTGTCATGCTGTCCGAAGCAGAACTTGCATCCTACCAGTTCGAGGGATGTGATCTGGCAGCCATCAACGGACCGGCACTTTGTGTATTGTCCGGTTCACTTGCGGCGATCGAAGCAGCTGAAAAAAATTTGGCTGCGCATGACGTCGACTACCGAAGACTGCATGTCTCACATGCCTTTCATTCGCACATGGTAGAACCCCTCCTACCAGCTTTTATTGAGCAGGTGGCCAAGGTTAAGCGTCAACCGCCTAAAATTCCTTTTTTCTCTAACTTGAGCGGTGATTGGATTACATCTCAGGAAGCGACGGATGCGCACTACTGGGGGCAGCATGTGCGTGGGACGGTGCGCTTTAATAATGGTCTGCGCACATTGCTGGCTGATCCAACGCAAGTATTAGTTGAGGTTGGACCGGGAGAAACGCTGACAACGCTCGCACAACGTCATCCGTTGGCAAAACCCGAGCAACTTATCTTGTCATCCTTACCCCATCCCAATAAAAAGCAATCGGCGCAGAAGCACTTATATCTTGCGCTTGGTAAGTTATGGTTAAACGGGTTGACTATCGACTGGAAGCATTTTTATGCGCATGAACGTCGATATCGCGTACCGTTACCGACCTATCCTTTTGAGCGCCAATCCTACTGGATCAAAGCCGATGATGAGCAATCCGAATCAAAAGTCGGTGTGCAGCAGACTTTAGCAGCAAAGAGACGGGAACAAACTGATGCATGTTCAATAAATGAATGGCTCTACGTACCATCCTGGCAGCGCGCTGAGCAAATTGAGCAAATTGAGCAAATTGACTTTGACAGTTTTCATCCGGAACAAGCCGATGCTTATTTGATATTTAGCAATGAACATTTAGTAGGGGAAGCGCTGGCTAGTCATTTGCGTTTGTTCGGGATTGAACCTATCGTAGTTTTTGCGGGTACCACTTTCCAGCGAGAAAGTTCACATCACTATCAGATTTTTCCGAAAAATCCTCGTGATTTTGACCAATTACTACAAACGATACGCGAAGAAGGTAAAACGATCGGTCATATTTTTTATCTTTGGAGTTTGAGTGCGGAGGAGGAGGCCAGTACCCAGGCAGAAAGCCTGAACAGCAATTTTTATAGCTTGCTTTTTCTTGCGAGAGCGCTGGAAGCTACCCCAGCGTTACTTCCATCAGGTAAGAAAATCAGTATTACGATAGTGACCGACCAATTGGAGGATGTTACCGGCACTGAAATGCTGTGCCCAGCTAAGGCGCTGCTCTATGGGCCATACAAAGTCATTCCTCAGGAATACGAGCATCTTGCTTGCCGCTTGATCGATATCGAATTGCGAGATCGGGAAAGTATGAGTCGCATGCGTCTGGCTCAACAGATTTTTGCCGAGTCGCAACTGGATAATGAAACGGCTGTAGTCGCATTTCGAGGACCGCACCGATGGATACAACGTTTCGAAACCTTGCAACCTCGCGCAACGGTTGCTAACCGCTTCAAATCGGGAGGGGTTTATTTGATCACTGGCGGATTAGGCGGTATCGGCTTGACGATCGCTGAGTATCTGGCCCGTACCCAGCAAGCTAAACTGGTACTGCTGGGTCGTTCTCCTATTCCTGCGCGAGAAAACTGGCAGGAAGTTCTGTCCATGGTCAACGAGGACAACTCGCTACGCAGTAAGTTAGAGAAAGTGATGCGTCTGGAAGCACTAGGTGCCCAAGTGTTAGTTTTGAATGCGGATGTGGCCAACCCGAGTGAGTTACAGACTGCAGTGACGCAAGTGCGGCAGTTTTTCGGTGCGATCAATGGTGTGATCCATGCCGCGGGTGAAGTCAGCAGTGGATTAATCTCTACGAAATCGGATGAAGCGATTGCACGAGTATTTGCGCCCAAGTTGCATGGAATGCGCGTTCTGCAAGCAGTTTTCAAGGATGATCCACTCGATTTCATGCTGTTATGCTCATCGCTTGCTACGATCGCAGGTGGACTCAGTAAGATCGATTATTGTGCGGCCAATGCTTACTTGGATGCGGTGGCGCGTGCCGCTTACCGTGAATTTGCCTATCCGGTCATTTCAGTTAATTGGGACAGCTGGCGGGAAGTTGGTATGGCCGCAAACATGGACATGCCAGAGGGCATAGGAATTGCCCCGCAAGCAGGCGCAGCAGTGTTCGAGCGTATCGTGAACGGCTCGCATCTCCCTCAAGTGATCGTTTCAACGATCGATTTGCATACCCGATTGAGTCAAACACAGCAAGATTTGGTCGCGCAACCGTTTGCTTTTGCGGCGCCCATTAAGACAGGAAGGTTTCCGAGACCGGCGTTGCCAACGGCATTCAAATCCCCAGAAAGTGAGCTGGAAACGAGCATTGCAGAGATTTGGCAAAGCTTGCTGGGAATCGATGCCATTGGCGTGGACGATAATTTATTTGAATTAGGCGGTGATTCGCTGCTGGGGGTACAACTTCTTTCCAGAATCCGAACCGGCTTTTCCGTTGATCTACATCCAGCCGATTTCTTCAGATCACCTACTATCGCGAGTTTGGCAGCATTAGTTGAAACCAAACTGCTCGATGAAATCGAATGTTCATAAGCAGTCTTCCGTATTGATGCATAACTCAAAGAATATTCTTTATGACAGACAACAACGATCTTGCGCAACGGCGGGCACGTCTTACGCCGGAACAGCGTCAACGATTAGCACAGAGGCTCCAGACAGCTAGAGGCCAGGTACGGCAAGAATCTACCATTCCGCGGCGAGAGGCGGGGAAACCTGTATACCTTTCCTACGCACAACAGCGGCACTGGTTTTTATGGCAGCTGGATTCGCACAGTACGGCCTATCATTTAGGCGGTACATTACAACTGAGGGGCAAGCTGGATCGGCAAGCACTGGAAGACAGTTTCCAAACACTGGTTGCACGACATGAATCGCTACGCACGGTGTTCCGTGCCAATGCGCAAGGCCTGCCTGAGCAGATTATTCAGGCGGAAAGCCAATTTAAACTGACGGTGATCGATTTGAGCGATTTACCGGCTGAGCAGCGGGCAGCACGCGCACGGGCAGAAGCGATCCGCATCCATACCACGCCATTCGATCTCACCCAAGGTCCGCTATTGCGTGTGGCACTGATCCGGATCGAACCCGAGGAACACTATCTGGTAGTGGTGATGCATCACATCATTTCGGATGCCTGGTCCAATCGCATTATCATCGACGAATTCGCTGCGTGTTACCGTGCCCATAGTGAGGGACAATCTGCTGCGCTGCCAGCGCTTTCCATCCAATACGCCGATTATGCGCTCTGGCAGCGTAACTTTCTGGAAGCGGGCGAGAAAGATCGGCAATTGGCTTACTGGCGTAGCCAGTTAGGCGAAGCACACCCTGTGTTGCACTTACCAACCGATCACTCGCGCTTATCAACAAGTAGTTATCGGGCCGCCCAGCATGATTTCGTGCTTTCTGCTCCACTGATGGCACGTCTGCAGCAGCAGATGCAGGCGCATGGGGCCACGCTCTTCATGGGCTTGTTAACAGGCTTTCAGGCGTTGTTATACCGCTATACCGGGCAAAGCGACATACGGATGGGCGTGCCAATCGCTAACCGTCACCGGCTGGAAACCGAAAAGCTGGTTGGCTGCCTGGTGAATACGCAGGTATTGCGTAACCAGATCGACGGACGCATGTCGCTGAGCAAGATGCTCGAGCAAGTACGTGAAGTCGCTCTGGGCGCACAAAGTCACCAGGATCTGCCTTTTGAGCAACTGGTCGAAGCCCTTCAACCTGAGCGCAGTTTGCACCAACCTCCGTTATTTCAGGTGATGTTCAATCATTTGCGTGAGGATTATCGTGCGCTGGAGCAACTGCCGGGATTGACTGTCGAGGAAATTGAGCTCGGGGAACGGGGTGCTCAGTTTGAATTGACGCTGGACACACTGGAGCGAGCGGATGGTCAATTCAGTGCGCGCTTCACCTATGCAGCCGAACTGTTCGAAGCAGAGACTATCGCACGGCTTGGTGAGCATTATCTTCGATTGCTCGAGCAATTGGCGGAACAGCCTGCGCAGTGCCTGGGCGATGTTACTCTGTTAAGCGAAGCAGAACAGATTCAGCTGAAGGCATGGGGAGTCAATGACCGACATTATGCAAACATCGAACCCGTACATCGCCTGATTGAACGCCAAGTGATGACATGTCCGGAAGCGATCGCATTGATTTTTGGCGATATCGAACTCAGCTATGTGGAACTAAATCGGCGCGCAAACCGGTTGGCGCACCGGCTGATCGCATTAGGGATAAAACTGGAGAGTCGGGTGGGGATTGCGGTGGAGCGCTCGATCGACATGATCGTGGGGCTGCTCGCCATCCTCAAGGCGGGCGGAGCCTATGTGCCGCTCGATCCGGATTATCCGCGGGAACGATTGAATCACATGGTGACAGACAGCGCCATCGAGCTGCTGCTGACCCAGCGTGCCATCCAGGAAAGAATTCCTTGTCCAGCTACAGGTCATATTCTGGTACTTGATAAACTAGATTTAGCAGATTCACCGGAAGACAATCCGATTGTCACCCTCCATGGCGAGCATCTGGCCTATATCATTTATACCTCCGGCTCTACCGGCAAACCTAAGGGCGTGATGGTGCGCCATCATGCATTGAGTCATTTCGTAGCGAGCATGCTTGAATCGCCGGGTATGACATCCAAAGATACCCTGGTATCTGTCACTCCACTCTCGTTCGATATTGCTGGTCTGGAGATTTATCTACCTCTGAATGCAGGCGCGCGGCTGGTGCTGGCACCGCAGGAAGCGAGACGTGATGGATCGATCCTTGCGCAATTGCTCCAGACTCATCAGGCAAGCGTTCTCCAGTCCACCCCAGCCGGATGGCGCGTATTGCTGGCAAGTGAATGGAAAGTCTCACAAGAAGAGAATCAGCGTCCTTTTAAATGTCTATGCGGTGGAGAATCACTGCCTATCGATTTGGTTGATCAGTTGAGCACACTGAATGTCGAACTGTGGAATATGTATGGCCCCACAGAAACAACTATTTGGTCAGTTATAGGCAAAGTCGAGCACCGAACGAATCCGCTTGGCGCACCGATAGCCGCAACACAACTCTTTATCCTTGATGCGGAAATGAAACTGGTACCGCAAGGTGTGGTAGGGGAAGTCTATCTTGGCGGTGTTGGCCTCGCACGCGGTTATTTGAACAGATCAGGACTGACGGCGGAGCGGTTTGTTGCCGACCCATTCAATGATCAAGGAGGCCAGCTTTACCGGACAGGCGATCTAGCCAGGTGGCGGTCGGATGGACAAATCGAATACCTCGGACGAGTGGATCATCAGGTCAAGGTCAGAGGTTTCCGCATCGAATTAGGCGAAATTGAAGCACAACTGCTGGCACAGCCGGAAGTAAGAGAAGTTGTCGTAACAGCCAAGGAAGGGCCAATCGGTACGCAGCTGGTGGCCTATGTCTCGCTGCAAGCAGGCAGTGCGGTGACGACCAGCGAATTGCGTAAATCGCTTGTGCAAACCTTGCCGGATTACATGTTGCCCTCGGCGATAGTGGTACTGGACAGTCTCCCCTTGAATATGAACGGCAAGGTGGATTGCAAGCACTTGCCGGAGCCGGAATTTGTCAGCGAAGGGAAATATGAAGCGCCTGAAGGGAAAATTGAGGAAGCCTTAGCGACGATCTGGGCACAAGTATTAGGTCTTGGCCGAGTAGGGCGCAACGATCATTTCTTCGAACTCGGGGGGCATTCTCTTGCCGTTCTGCAAGTTCAACAGAAACTGCAGCTAAGTCAATCCATTTCCATGCCCTTGCGGGTATTTTTTGAGCAGCCTGTGCTGAGAGATATTGCAGGAGTGATACAGGAAAAATACACGCTGGTTTCCAGGGAAGCCAGGGAGCAGGGTGAATTATCTGAAATGTCTAAATTACTCGATTTACTGGAGAATTAATTAGAATTGAATAAACAAGATATTGCTGAGCGGTTTTCCACTCTTTCCTCCGAAAAACAGAAGGTATTTCTGAGCGCATTGAAGGAACGAGGTATTGATTTTTCTCTTCTACCTATCGTTCCACAACCAAGTGAAAAACGCCATATTCTTTCCTACGCACAACAGCGGCACTGGTTTTTATGGCAATTAGATCCGCAAAGTACGGCGTATCACTTGAGTGGTGCATTGTGTTTGCGTGGGGAGCTGGATATTGAAGCCTTGCAGGCAAGTTTCCAGGCATTGGTAACACGTCATGAATCGTTGCGCACGGTTTTTCAGGTTAACAAAGAAGGATTGTCGCAGCAAAAGATCGATGCGGAAGGAAAATTCGAACTGATTCTAATCAATTTGTGCGACCTACCGCTTGCGCAGCGCGCAAAGCAGGCGCATGAAGAAGCGATGCGGATCAATACCACGCCGTTCGATCTAACAAAAGGGCCGCTATTGCGTGTAGCATTGATACGAGTTGCGGCAGAAGAGCATCATCTGGTGGTCGTGATGCATCACATCATCTCGGATGCTTGGTCCAACCGCATCATTATCGATGAATTTGCCGCGCATTATCGTGCACAAGTTGCAGGATTGACGCCTTCGCTGCTGCCGCTTGTGATCCAGTATGCAGACTATGCGCTATGGCAGCGCAACTGGCTGGAAGCAGGGGAGAAAGAACGGCAGTTAGCCTATTGGCGCAGCCAATTGGGAGAAACGCATCCGGCGCTGCAATTACCGACCGATCACCTACGCTCATCAACCGGCAATTACCGTGCGGCACAACACGATTTTGTATTACCGGCTGCACTGGTAGCACACCTGCAGCGCCAGGCGCAGGATCAGAGAGCAACGCTATTTATGGCATTACTGACGGGTTTTCAGGCGTTGCTCCATTGCTATACTGGGCAAAACGATATTCGCGTGGGCGTGCCGATTGCCAACCGTCACCGGGAGGAAGTAGAACATGCCGTAGGTCTGTTCGTGAATACCCAGGTATTGCGTAATCGTATTGACGGACGCATGACGCTGAGCAGCATGCTTGAGCAGACCCGTGAAGCTGCGCTGGGTGCTCAGACGTATCAGGATCTACCGTTTGAACAGCTGGTCGAAGCGTTGCAGCCGGAGCGAAGCTTAAATCAGAATCCCCTATTTCAGGTTATGTTCAATCACTTGCGCGAGGATTATTATGCACTCGAGCAACTGCCCGGACTGACTGTCGAAGAATATGAACTCGGCGAACGGGGTGCACAGTTTGAGTTGACTCTGGATACAGTGGAGAGGCCAAATGGGCAAATTGACGCACGCTTTACCTATGCCGCCGAGTTATTTGAGCCGAACACGATCAGGCAACTGAGTGAACACTATCAAAGAGTATTGGAGCAACTGGCTGAATACCCAGAGCGGTGTCTGAGTGATATCACGCTATTGAGCCCAACAGAATGGGAACAGCTAAAAAGGTGGGGGGTTAACGAACGGCGCTATGGCAATACAGAACCGGTGCATCGACTGATCGAACGGCAAGTCAATGAGCGGCCTGATGCGACCGCGCTTATTTTTGGTGAAATGGAACTCAGTTATACGCAACTGAATTCTAGCGCGAACCGGTTAGCGCACCATCTGATTGCGCTGGGAGTGAAGCCGGAGAGTCGAGTAGGGATCGCGGTGGAACGCTCGATCGACATGGTGATTGGATTGCTAGGGACGCTCAAGGCAGGCGGGGCGTATGTGCCGCTGGATCCGGAGTATCCGTGGGAGCGGCTGAATCACATGGTAGCGGACAGCGCAATTGATCTGCTGCTGACGCAAAGCCATGTCAGAGAGCGGGTTCCTCATGCGGAAGGGCGTCCTGTTGTGGAGCTGGACACACTGGATTTATCGGGTTGGCCGCAAAATAATCCGCAAGTGAATCTACATGGTGAACATTTGGCTTATATCATCTACACCTCTGGTTCCACTGGGAAACCTAAAGGAGTAGGCGTGGCGCATGGGCCGCTGGCAATGCATGTGCAATCGATTGGCGAGCTTTACGGCATGGCACCAACCGATCGCGAATTACAATTTGCCTCGATCAATTTTGATGGCGCGCATGAACGCTGGCTGGTGCCGCTGGCCTTTGGTGCCACATTAATGCCGCGAGACAACGAGCTGTGGTCTGCTGATCGCACGGTTGCCGAGATAGCCAAACATCGCATTACGGTTGCTTGCTTTACGCCGGGTTATTTGCAGCAGCTCGCGGAATTTACCGGCAGTGCTGGCACGAACCTACCGATTCGCTCCTACACGGTTGGAGGTGAAGCGATGAGCCGCAGCAGCTTTGATTTTGTCCAAAAGACTCTTCATCCGCCGCGTATCATCAATGGCTACGGTCCTACCGAAACAGTGATCACACCGCTGATTTTTAAAGCCTATCCTGGAACGCAGTTTGATTCAGGTTATCTGCCCATTGGTTCACCAGTTGGTGACCGCACCGCTTATATTGTTGACGCTGAAATGAAGCCGGTTCCGCGAGGCGTGACCGGTGAACTATATCTTGGAGGAATGGGACTTGCGCGCGGTTACCTGAACCGGCCTGGCCTGACGGCGGAGCGGTTTGTGGCGGACTCATTTGATGAGAACGGAGGACGGCTTTATCGCACGGGGGACCTGGCGAGGTGGCGGGCGGATGGGCAGATCGAATACCTGGGACGATTGGATCATCAGGTCAAGATACGGGGTTTTCGCATCGAGCTGGGCGAAATTGAAGCGCAACTACTGCTACAACCGGCGGTAAGAGAAGCCGTGGTGATCGCGAAGGCAGCCTCTCATGGCGCGAGGCTAGTGGCTTACGTCTCACTGCATACAGGCAGCACGGCAGATACCGCTGGGTTGCGCGAATCGATAGGGAAAGCTTTGCCGGATTACATGATTCCCTCTGTAATCGTTGTTTTGGAGAACCTGCCGCTCAATGCAAACGGTAAAGTCGATCGCAAGCTGCTGCCCGAGCCGGAATTTGTAGGTGTGAGTGACTATGAGGCACCACAAGGCGAAGTGGAAGAAGCATTGGCCATTATCTGGTCAGAAGTACTTAGCATCTCCCAAGTTGGGCGGAACGATAATTTTTTTGAGTTCGGTGGTGATTCCATTATCAGTCTGCAGATTGTGACCAAGGCACACCGTGCAGGTTGGAAGATCACGCCGCGGCAATTGTTCGAACGCCAAACCATTGCTGCGCTGGCAAGTGTTGTCAAACCGGTGGAGGAAATTGCTAAAACTATCTCTCAACAGGATGGTTTGCTGGATACCACAGCGCCTATTGCTATGCTGCCGATTCAGCTCGATTTTTTTGAACAATCCATTCCTGCGCAGCACCACTGGAATCAGGCAGTATTGCTGAAAAGCCGCCAACGGTTACAAGCGGTATGGCTCGCTCAGGCATTGCAAGCGATTGTGCAGCGCCATCGGGCGCTTTCCTTTTGTTATGACGTACAAGTGGATGGTCAATGGTTACAGCGCGCGAGGGGCGCAGCGATGCAGGAAGTTGCGCACGATGTGTTGTGGGAGCGTGACGCGGCTGATAGTGAACAATTCATCGCATTATGCAACAAAGCGCAGCGCAGCCTGAATCTGCACGAAGGGCAACTCCTGCGCGCATTGCTGGTCGACATGTCTGACGGTACGCAACGTTTGTTGTTGATCACCCATCATCTGGTGGTCGACGGGGTTTCTTGGCGGATCCTGCTGGAAGATCTCGAAGCGGCTTATGATCAGGCGGCGCGCAATGAAACGATCGTCTTGCCTGAGGCGACGACCGATTATGCCATCTGGACCCAACGGCTTCAGCATTTTCCCGTCACGCATGCAGCCGAGTTTGCTTATTGGCAGAATCTGGCGGACATTCCTGTTGCATTTCCATGTGATTACCCGGAAGGCTCAAACGCCATGCTGCACATCGATCGCGTGACCATGAAACTCGATCAAGCGAACACGCAGGCCTTGCTCAAGGACGCGCCAGCAGCTTACCGTACGCAAGTCAACGATCTGCTGCTTACTGCATTGGGTAGTGCGCTATGCCAATGGAGCGGGCATGAGAAAATTTTGATCGACCTTGAAGGTCATGGAAGGGAAGATCTTTATTCTGATATCGATCTTTCCAGGACGATCGGCTGGTTTACCTCTCTATTTCCGGTGGTACTTGATCCAACAGGCGATTTAGCTACGCGACTCAAGCGCATCAAAGAATGCTTGCGGCAGTTACCGCATAAAGGATTAGGCTATGGCCTGTTCAAATATTATGGAACTGAAGCACAGCAACGAATCCTGGCCAGCTTGCCTAAAGCGCAAGTCGTATTCAATTACCTGGGGCAATTCGATACCAGTTTTGAATCGGATACTCCCTGGCAATTGGCCAGTGAGCCTATTGGCGATTTGATGGATCAGGATGCGCAGCAACCACATGATTTATCGATCAATAGTCATATTTACGAAGGTAGACTCTGCCTGGAAGTAAGCTACAGCAAAGCTCGTTATACGCGAGTGAGCATTGAGGCGTTTATTCGTATTTTCATGGCCGAGCTTGAATCCGTGATTGCCCATTGCACACAAGACATTCGTGCAGTCACACCTTCTGATTTTCCCTTGACTCGTATTACGCAGGATGAATTGGATCGCCTACCCATTCCCATCGATCAGCTTGTGGATCTCTATCCGCTTTCCCCGATGCAGACAGGTATCCTGTTTCATAGCGTGTTCGATACGGATGGCGGCGTTTACCTCAGTCAACTCAGAGCGGATATCGAGCATTTGTCGGCAGAGCGTTTCAGAAGTGCCTGGCAGGCTGCAATCGACCGGCATGAAATATTGCGTACCGGTTTCCTACAAGAAGGCGGTACTCCTTTGCAGTGGGTCGCCAAAACAGCTGAGCTTCCTTTCGTCATCATCGATTGGCGTGATCGCACGATGTTTTCTGCGGCGTCCTTGGAACAAGCGCTCGATGACCTTGCGCAATCGGAACATGCGCAAGGTTTCGATCTGATGAAACCGCCGCTTATGCGTATTGCCGTGGTAAGCCTGGCTGATGATCGCTATCACGTCATCATGACGATTCATCATTTGTTAATAGATGGCTGGAGCACTTCCCAATTGCTAGGTGAAGTGTTGCGGCAGTATGGCGGCGCGCTCCCTTCATCACCACGCGCCCGTTATCGGGATTTCATCGAATGGTTGCAGGGGCATGAGCGGAAAGCAGCAAAGGATTATTGGCAGGCGTGGTTAAGTCAATTCAACGAGCCCACCAAGTTAGCTGGGTCAATTGCATCTCCATCAACCAATGAAGGTTACCAGGAAGTCGCACGCCAACTCGATCATGAGTTTACCGAAGCGTTGATTCATTTTTCCCGGCAGGAACGAGTTACGGTCAATACCCTCGTGCAGGCAACCTGGGCTTTATTGCTTGGTCACTATACGGGTCAGCATAGGGTGACTTTTGGGGTGACTGTCGCCGGTCGACCGGCAGATTTATCAGGATCAGATCAGATTCTAGGACTGTTCATCAATACCTTACCTGTGAAGATTGAACTCAAACCAGAGCTTGCGGTGGGGGAATGGCTGCGTGTCTTACAAGCGCAGAATCTGGCTTCACGCGAACATGAACACACACCGCTATACGAAATCCAGCGCTGGGCAGGGTTACAGGAATTATTCGATAGCATTTTGGTTTTTGAGAACTATCCCCTCGATGAAGCTTTCAAGCACTCTACACCCGGCGGGCTCGTGATCACGAACGTGCGAGGGCGCGAGGAAACAAATTATCCAATGACTGTTTCGGTCGTTGAGAGCAATGGTTTTAATCTGAACTACAGTTACGATTGTAAGTATTTTTCAGAAGTGACTGTCAATGGCATCGCGGCGCAAGTGGAGAAGCTTCTGCGTGAAATCATGCAAAGTGCTGCCAAGCGGCTAGGCGATCTTATTCTTTTGAGCGAAGCACAGCAGGTTCAACTCAAGACGTGGGGGATCAATGAACAGCGATTTACATCGGTCGAGCTCGTCCACCGCCTTTTCGAACAACAAGCTTTGGTGCGTCCGGAAGCGGCTGCGCTGATTTTTAATGATACCGAACTCAGTTATGCGGAACTGAACCGGCGGGCGAACCGGCTGGCGCACCGGCTGATTGCAATGGGCATTCAACCCGAAAGTCGGGTCGGGATTGCGGTGGAGCGCTCGATCGATATGATCGTCGGACTACTGGCGATTCTCAAGGCAGGGGGCACGTATGTGCCGCTGGATCCAGATTATCCAAGAGAACGGTTGAGTCAGATGGTGAGAGATAGTGCTATCGAGCTGCTGCTAACTCAGCGCGCCATCGAGGCAAAAATTCCTCGTCCTGCTTCAGGTAACGTGCTGGTGCTGGATACCTTGGATTTAACCGATTCACCCGAGGATAATCCCGCTGTCACGCTACATGGCGAGCACCTGGTTTATATCATCTATACCTCGGGTTCTACCGGTCAGCCCAAAGGCGTAGCTGTTGCACACCATGCTCTTGTTGAGCATGCGCTGATCGCTGTTGAGTTCTTTAAGCTAAGCAGCAGTGATCGCATGCTGCAATTTTCCACCATCAATTTCGATGGTTTTATCGAGCAACTTTTTCCACCGCTATGTATTGGCGCCGCGATCGTGTTACGCGGCACTACACTCTGGGACAGTGAAACGTTCTACCAGGAACTGATCGATAAGCGCGTTACAGTCGCTGATTTGACCACCGCTTACTGGTTTTTGCTCGTGCAGGATTTTGCCAGAGAAGGGCCGCGTGACTATGGCGTATTACGGCAAGTGCATGCAGGAGGCGAAGCGATGTCGCCCGAAGGCATCAAGGCTTGGCGGCAAGCTGGTCTAGCGGGAATAACTTTGCTGAACACCTATGGGCCCACCGAAGCGATCGTGACGGTGACCGTTGCTGACTGTGGTGAAGATGCAGGAGTTGCAAAGGGCCACGATCAGGAGCCGGTGGTCACTATCGGCAAGCCGCTGCCCGCACGTCATATTTATCTGCTCGATGCTCAGCTGATGCCTGTGGTACCAGGCGTAGCGGGAGAGCTGTATATCGGGGGCGAATTGCTCGCACGTGGCTACCGCAACAAACCTGGTTTGACAGCCGAGCGGTTTGTCGCCGATCCGTTTAATGACCAGGGTGGCCGGCTTTACCGGACGGGTGATCTGGCGAGATGGCGCCTGGACGGCCAGATTGAATACCTCGGGCGGGTAGATCATCAAGTCAAAATCAGAGGCTTCCGTATCGAATTAGGCGAAATCGAAGCACAATTGCTGCACCAGCCAGCCGTGAGGGAAGCGGTGGTAGTAGCCAAGGAGGGGCCGAGCGGCACGCGGCTGGTAGCCTATGTTTCATTGCAAGCAGGCAGTGCGGTGACAACTAGCGAATTGCGTGAAGCGCTTGTGCAAACCCTGCCTGATTACATGTTGCCCTCGGCAATTGTCGTACTGAAAAGTCTCCCGCTGAATGCAAACGGTAAAGTGGATCGCAAACGCTTGCCTGAACCGGAATTTGTCAGCGATGATAAATATGAAGCGCCCGAAGGGAAAATAGAGGAAGAGTTGGCGGCAATTTGGGCAGAAGTATTGGGTATTGATCGGGTAGGGCGCAATGATAATTTCTTCGAACTGGGTGGCGACTCCATCCTCAGTTTGCAGATTGTGACTCAGGCGCGACGCGCAGGCTGGAAAATCACACCACGCCAACTGTTTGAACGGCAAACAATCGCTGCGCTCGCATCAGTCGCTGAGCCCTTGTCGGAATCAGTGATAGAGGCGACTTCATTGGCCCCTTTATTCGAGCGTGCGTCTCTAGAAGATTTCCTCGATGAAAGCCTCTTGTCGACATTACCCTTTGGAAATGATGACGTCGAGGATATCTACCCGTTGTCGCCAACACAGGAAGGAATGCTATTTCATACCCTGGAGGCACCTGGCACTGGATTATATGTGAATCAGATCAGCGTCGAAGTCGAGGGTCTCGATGCTCCGCGGCTGGCACAAGCCTGGCAGGCCATGATTGCCCGCCATCCTGTGTTGCGTACGGGGTTCTTATGGCGCGCGGGATTGGCACGTCCTTTACAGATTATCTTCAAGCAAAGCGAGGCGCCAGTGATCCAGTTGGATTGGCAAGATAAGGATAATCTAGAAGAATGCATCGTTACCTATGCTGACCAGGAGCTGAAGCGGGAATTCGATTTTCTCCATCCTCCTTTGGCACGCTTGAGCTTGATCCGGCTAGACGACAAACGCCATCAGTTGATCTGGACCAAACACCATATCCTGGTGGATGGTTGGGGCGATTCTATACTGATCAGTGATTGGCTGCGTTGCTATAACGGTGAAACATTACCTCCGATTGGGCCAGGTTATGGCGTTTATGTGCGTTGGCTGGCTAAGCAAACCAGTCAAGCAGCCCAGCGTTTTTGGCAAACCGAACTCAGTAACACTGAAGGGCCGACGTTGTTAGCAGAATCGGTCGCGAAGACAGTAAAAAATCAGAGTCGATCTGGTTTTGCTCAGATTTATACACGCTTGAACCCAGAAGAAACCCGTCGTTTGCAAGCCTTTGTGCAGCAAGCGCGCGTGACCTTGAATACCTTTGTCCAGGCAGCCTGGGCGCTGCTATTGCAACGCTACACCGGAAAACAGACTGTCATCTTCGGTGCAACTGTGGCCGGGCGTCCGCCCAGCCTGCCGCGAGCAGACGAGATTCTGGGGTTGTTTATCAATATGATTCCGGTGCCGGTGGCGCGCCGCAGCGAATTGACGGTAAATGAATATTTACAGTCGTTGCAGCAAACAAATGCCCGGTTGCGTGATTATGAACATAGTGCACTCGCCGATGTTCAGCGATGGGCAGGTTTTCCAGGGCAACCGCTGTTCGATAGTATTGTCGTTTTTGAAAATTATCCGATCGATGCGTCATTGCGCAGCAATGAATTGTATGGTCTGCGTTTCGGCGAAATTGCCGGCAAAGGGCTGACCGGCTATGCCATGGATTTGCAAGTGACGATCGGGGATACGCTGGAGATCGAATATGCTTATGGCTGCCATGATTTTACCGATGAATTTGTAATCGAATTGCGCAGCCACATGGAATGCCTGATGCGGGAAATGATGGCTTACCCGCAGCATGCGGTGGGAGAATTGAGGGGGCTCGCCAAGGAGAGACTTGAACACCTGCTATTACTACGTGGCGGTGAGGAGACAATTGGAAGTTGGTCACAGTCCTGTCAACCCGTTCACTGTCTGATCGAACACAATGCAGCGCACCAACCGGATGCTATCGCGCTCTTGATGGGCGAACAAGAAGTGACCTATGCAGAACTGAGCAGGCGCGCAAACCAGCTGGCGCACCACTTGATCCGGCTGGGCGCCAAACCGGAGATCCGGGTCGGCGTTGCGATGGAACGTTCTCTCGATGTCATCGTAACGCTGCTCGCGATTCTCAAGGCGGGCGCAGCTTATGTCCCGCTTGATGTGGATTATCCGACTGACCGACTCTTGTTCATGATGAAAGACAGCGCCTTATCGTTGTTGATCACGCAAAGCAAGGTACGCGCCAAGCTTGTATTCAATACAGTTGTACCTGTGCTTGTCATGGATGCGATCGAGCTTGAGGCTGAGCCGGCATCGAATCCCGAGATACCAGTGTATGAGCACAATCTCGCTTATGTGATTTACACTTCAGGATCAACCGGGTTGCCCAAAGGGGTGGCAGTTACGCATGGCCCACTTGCCATGCACTGCCAGGCGACTGCGCGCATTTACGAGATGACGCCTCGCTCCTGTGAGCTGCTTTTCATGTCCTTTTCCTTCGACGGCGCGCATGAACGCTGGCTGACCGCGTTGACGGTAGGGGCAGGGCTTGCAGTACGCGATCAGGAATTATGGACTGCTGAACAGACCTATGATGCTTTGCGTCATTACGGTATTACCAATGCTGCCTTTCCTCCCGCCTATCTTGGTCAGGTTGCGGAATGGGCCGTACCGCGCAACGACCCGCCGCCGGTCGAGCTCTATGTCTTTGGTGGCGAAGCGATGCCAAAGGCATCCTATGACTTGATTCGCCAGACGTTGCGGCCGCGAACCCTGATCAATGGCTATGGCCCCACCGAAACGGTCGTTACCCCTTTGATCTGGAAAACCGATGCCAGCAACAGCTTCGAATGCGCTTATGCGCCGATTGGACGCCCAGTAGGTGAACGCGCCGTGTACGTGCTGGATGGCGATATGCAGCCCGTGCCGATGGGTATCATGGGCGAGCTTTACATTGGCGGCTATGGGCTGGCACGCGGTTATTTGGGACGAGCTGGTCTGACGGCTGAACGTTTCGTCGCTGATCCTTTCGACGAACAGGGTGGCCGCCTTTACCGTACGGGTGATCTGGTCAGGTGGCTGGAGGATGGCAACATCGAATATATCGGCCGCGCGGATCATCAGGTAAAAATACGTGGGTTTCGCATCGAGCTCGGTGAAATCGAGGCCCGTATTCGTGAAGCAACCGGTGTCGCAGAAGTGGCTGTGGCGGTTCACCAGGGGACAAGCGGCGCTCAACTGGTGGCCTACATCGTTCCTACCAAAGAAGATGCGACAAAGCAATCATCGCAGCACTTGATCACGCAACTCAAACAATCACTGAGCGAGCGACTGCCTGAATACATGCTGCCCGCCCATTTTATGACACTTACCAACTTGCCGCGTTTACCGAGTGGCAAGCTCGATCGCAAAGCGTTACCGCAGCCCGATTATTTGCCGGGAGCGCATTATCAAGCACCTTCGACACCAGAAGCCAGATTGATCGCAAACATATGGCAGGAAGTTCTAGGCGTTGAACGTGTCGGAGAAACGGACAATTTCTTTGCACTTGGCGGCGATTCTCTATCCAGTCTGAAGGTGATGGCACGCATGCGCAGCCTGACCGAGGTGAAGTTGGATTTCAAGCTAAGGGATTTGATACAACGACCAACCATCGCCAGCTTACTTGGTTTGGATAAACGATCGCAACCCAATCATGGACTATTGATGCTCAACCAAGGGGGGGACGATGGCAGAACTCAACCGTTGTTCTGCCTGCATGCCGGTTTAGGCACGGTATTCGATTACCGGCCGCTTGCTCAGCGCTTGCAAGGGCAGAGGACCGTCTATGGTTTACCTTGCCGCATGCTTGCCGATCCTACGCATCGCGATATCTCCTTGAACCAGATGGCAGAAGACTATTGCAGCATGATTCGCGCTGTTCAACCGGAAGGACCCTATCATTTGCTGGGCTGGTCATTGGGCGGGACGCTGGCTGCCATGATTGCCGCGTTGCTGGAAGCAGCTGGGCAGACGGTTGCGTTTCTGGGCCTGATCGATCCCTACATACCCGGAACTGAATCACCGCAGCAAGATGATTGGCAGCTGGATTTTCTCGATTTTGTTTCGGTGGCGATTCCTGGAGTGACGTCCAATGTTGCACTTCAGACAAAGTTATCCAGCCAATCTGCGGGAATGGTGTCAAAGCAGGTCATCGTCGATTTATTGGAAAGCGTGCTAGCTACCAGGCAAGCTGAAAGCCGAATGAATGGGCAAACGGCTATGCAAGGTTATGCCGAGATGGGTACGGAGGAACTGGCAAATATCTTTCTCGTTGCCCGCCATTTAAAAACACTGTCGTTGCAAACCAGCGCACTGCGTCCTTTGAAATGCCAAACAACGTGCTGGTGGGCAACGACACGTGAGGTAAATGATCGGCAGGCGCTTGAGCAGCAAATCAAACCTGCCGAGATTCGCTCAGTTGAGATTGAAGCCGATCATTTTTATATTGTGAGGTCTGAATCCTTATTGTTGGGAATCAGGTCTGAACTCGAACAAATTACGCATGATTCAGACGTATCTGATAACCTAACCTCAGCTATGGCAGAACAATAGCCCAATTTAGTTTATGGCGAGGCGGTATCGATTTGCCGCCATCCTTTGGCAGGGTGGCAAATCATGCCTGGAGCTTGCGGAAAAAAAACAGCCAGACCAGTAATTTTCACGCACAACTGTTTCATTCCTGTTTACCTTTTGGCTCCAACGATCTGCACACGATTACCCGCATTAAAGCAAGTATTCTGATTCATAAGCTTGGATATATTTACTGCATCAAAGTCAATGAAACGAAATAATTCTTGACAGTTGTGCGATAACGCCACACAATTTCCGCATCATGGGCTATGAATCTTTCCAAGCGTGAAACTTAAACAGATCGCAACCATCAATGCTGGCTATCCATTTCGAAGTAAAATTCCTGAAGTAATTGATTCTAGCGTGATTGCGGTTCAAATGAAGGATGTGTCGCTACAGGAAGGAATTCACTGGACAAATTGTTTAACAACCGAGCTGACCGGTAAGCGTGAACCCGGCTGGTTGCAACCAGGCGATATCCTGGTTGCGGCACGCGGCAGCCATAACTATTCCGTAGCGGTTGATGAAAATCTGCTTCGAGCGGGTGTGCAGGCAGTGGCGGCTCCGCACTTTTTTGTAGTCAGCATCCAACGCAAAGCGGTGCTGCCTCAATATCTGGCCTGGTTCTTGAACCAAAGTCCCTGTCAGCGCTACTTCGAGCAGAACGCCGAGGGCACTCTGACCAAAAGTATTCGTCGCCGTGTGCTGGAAGATACACCGATCGCCGTGCCACCGTTAGCCAAACAGCAGGCCATTATTAACCTAGTCAATGCAATCAAGCAGGAACGACAAATCGTAGAACAACTGCTGCGCAATCATGAGCGCTTACTTGATATCATTGCCAGCGATCTGCTGGCGAATCAATAGGCAAAACCCACACCGAATTAGAGAATAACAAGGAAACTCCGCCGATGAACGACAAAATCAACCAGGACAGTATCAACAAAGCACTGTGGGCTGCCTGCGACACCTTCCGCGGCACCATCAGCGCCGATACTTACAAAGATTTCATCCTCACCATGCTGTTTTTGAAATATATCTCCGATGTCTGGCAGGATCACTACGAAGGTTACCAAAAAGAGTATGGCGATGAGCCAGAACTGATTGAAGAGATGATGAAAAACGAGCGCTTTGTGCTGCCGCGCGAGGCTAGTTTTTACGCACTGTTTGATCGTCGCTTCGAGCCCGGCAACGGCGAGCGTATCGACCAGGCACTGCACGCCATTGAAGAAGCCAACGGCACCAAACTGAAAGATGCCGGTAAAAGCGTGTTCCAGGACATTTCCTTCAATACCGACAAACTCGGTGAAGAAAAGCAAAAGAACACCATTCTGCGTCATCTGCTGGAAGACTTCGCCAAGTCGGAACTCAACCTCAAGCCCAGCCGTGTCGGCAGTTTGGATGTGATCGGCAACGCCTACGAGTATCTAATCAAAAACTTCGCCGCCAGTGGCGGCCAAAAGGCGGGTGAATTTTATACTCCGCCGGAGGTGAGTGACTTGATTGCCGAGCTGCTCGACCCGCAACCGGGCGACAGCATCTGCGATCCGGCCTGCGGTTCCGGCTCCTTGCTGATGAAGTGTGGCCACAAGGTTGTCGCCAACCATAACAGTAAGCAGTACGCTTTGTATGGTCAGGAAGCAATCGGCTCCACCTGGTCGTTGGCCAAGATGAATATGTTCTTGCACGGCGAGGACAATCACAAAATCGAATGGGGCGATACCATCCGCAATCCAAAACTGCTGGATAAAAACGGCAACCTGATGCTGTTTGACATCGTCACTGCCAATCCGCCGTTCAGTCTGGACAAATGGGGTCATGACGAAGCTGAGCACGACAAGTTTGGCCGCTTCCGTCGCGGCATCCCGCCGAAAACCAAGGGTGACTATGCTTTTATCCTGCACATGATCGAAACCCTCAAACCGAAAACCGGACGCATGGGTGTGGTGGTGCCGCATGGCGTGCTGTTCCGGGGGTCCTCCGAGGGCAAGATCCGGCAGCAACTGATCGACGAAAATCTGCTCGATGCCGTGATTGGCCTGCCGGAAAAACTCTTTTACGGCACCGGTATCCCCGCTGCGATTCTGATCTTCCGTAAAGACCGCCTCCCTCTCCCTCAGGGAGAGGGTAGGGGTGAGGGGCCAGGCATTCTGTTTATCGACGCCAGCCGCGAATTCAAAGCCGGTAAAAACCAGAACCTGCTGACTGATGACAATATTGCCAAAATCGTTGCGACCTACCAAGCGCGTAAAAGCGTGGATAAGTACGCCTATCTCGCCAGCCTAGAGGAAATTAAAGAGAACGACTACAACCTCAACATCTCGCGTTATGTCGATACCTTTGAAGAAGAGGAAGAAATTGATCTGATGGCGGTGCGTAAGGAAAGGCTGGAACTTAAAAAACAGCTTGCTGCATTGGAAATGGAAATGGAAAGCTACCTGAAGGAACTGGGCTATGAGTGACAGTGGCAGAAAGGGCAGAGGCAAAAATCTTGATCCGGATGTCATCCTGCCAGTACCATGCCACCTGAGCGAGTTGCCCGATAGCTACCCAGAGCTACTGGAAAGCGTGAAATCGCTGGTCAGGCATGAACGCCTGAAGGTGATACAAAGCGCCAATGCCTAAATGATTCTGCTTTATTGGCAGATTGGCCAGCACATCTTAAGGCGTCAGCAGCACGAGGGCTGGGGCGCCAAAGTAATCGATCGCCTGGTTTATGACCTCAAACGGCATTCCCGGAAATGGGCAGCTTTAGCTCCCGCAATCTGAAATACATGCGCAAATTTACCGAGAGCTGGCCCGACCTGGAATTAGTGCAGCGGTGCGCTGCACTAATTCTCTGGGATTGCAAAGCAATGCACAATGAGAATTCGCTATCAACATAACTTAAAAAGGTAAACAAGGTGGACAAGCAACTGATCACCCAACTTAAAACGCGATTCGATCAATCCTTACACCGTCTGGAAGACGCCGATATTGAATTCTGCTATGCCCAAGAGCTGATGGTCCTGCTGGGCTATGACCGCTGGGAGAACTTTCTCAATGTTATTGAAAAGGCAAAACATGCCTGCAGGAACAGCAAGATAGAAGTCGAAAACCATTTTCGTGACGTTACGAAAATGGTCGCCATAGGGTCGGGAGCTGAATGCTAGAATGCGAAATGATCAAGTATCTGAAGGAGTTGGGTTATGGTACCTAGGGGGTGGAGAAAAGGGCTTTTCGAAGAGGGGATAGAACTGATATCTGGTCAGCATGTTGAAGCAGATCTAGTGAATACAGTTGGTATAGGTCGCCCATATTTGACAGGGCCAGCCGATTTTCTCAATGGAAAAATCATCGTAACCAAGTACACAGAGAGTGGAAAAAAATTTAGTAAGAAAGGCGATCTTTTAATCACCGTGAAAGGCTCTGGAACAGGCAAAGTTGTCGAATCTGATGGCGCTTACGCTATCAGTCGACAGCTCATGGCAATTCGTCCCACTAGGTTCTATGTGAGATTTACATACTACAACTTGCTTGCAAGGATTGCTCGGTACGAGGAAGCTGCGGCCGGCTTGATTCCTGGTATATCACGAGATGACGTGTTACATACCCCACTTTTAATTCCCCCGCTTCCCGAACAAAAGAAAATCGCCCAAATTCTTTTCACCTGGGATAAGGCGATCACCACCACCGAGCAACTGCTCGCCAATAGCCGGCAACAAAAAAAAGCCCTCATGCAACAACTGCTCACCGGCAAAAAACGGTTCGATCGGAGTTCCGGTACCTATGGGTTCCAGAAAACCAGATATGGAGAAATTCCATCCGATTGGAGTTATCTGGCTATTAAGGAAGTTTGCACCGAGATCTCAGAGAAGAACTCTACTGGGCGGAATTACCCGGTACTCTCATGCTCGAAGCATGAAGGCTTCGTTGATTCACTAAAGTACTTCAAGAAACAGGTATACAGTGAAGATACCTCTAGTTACAAGGTTATTCCTCATGGTTGTTTTGGATTTCCAGCAAACCATATTGAAGAGGGATCAATCGGGCTTCAGACGTTCTATGATGTTGGTATTATCAGTCCGATCTACGTTGTTTTTAGAGCAGATAGTCGCAAAGTGAATAATGACTATCTATTTGCAATATTTAAAACCGAGCATTATCGCCAGATTTTTAGTGCTGCAACCAACGCATCGGTTGATCGCAGAGGCAGTCTTCGTTGGAAGGAGTTCAGTGCAATTCATTTACCGCTCCCCCCACTTGAAGAGCAAAACAGGATCACGAGGATTCTTAAATCCGCCGATCAGGAAATAGACGCCTTACAACAAAAACTTGACTGCCTGAAACAAGAGAAAAAAGCGCTGATGCAGCAGTTGCTAACGGGTAAGCGCCGGGTCAAAGTCAACGGCCTTGCCACCTAAACCTAAAGGATGAGTTTATGAAAATTAAACAGTTCCGGTTACATAACTTAGGCCGATTCAAGTTATTGGAAGCACCTTTAGCACCAACGCAACAGACGACATCAAATGTAACAGTATTAGTTGGTAATAATGGTGCCGGTAAAACTTCAATACTGAGAGCATTGGCTACCTCACTGAGCTGGTTTGTAGCGAGATTGCGTAGTGAGAAAGGCAATGGCAGCCCAATTCCTGAAGAGGTAATTTTCCATGGTGCATCTTCGGCTGCCATTGATATAGCGGTATTTGATGAACGTGGACAATCAGCTAATCCAGAAGCCAATGAAGAAGACTTTTTTTATCAATGGACATTAACGAAAACGCGCAAGGGAAACAAAGGTGAACACACAAGCCATCTGAATGATGCTTCAAGGCTGGCAGATTATTATCGTTCAGCCTTATCCAACAATGACAAAACTAGCTTGCCGCTCATTGCTTTTTACCCGGTTGAACGGGTGGTACTCGATATTCCACTTAAAATCAAAGAAAGGCATACGTTTTTACAGCTTGATGGTTATGATAATTCGCTCAATCAAGGTGTCGATTTTCGCCGCTTTTTTGAGTGGTTTCGCGAACGTGAAGATACCGAGAATGAGTCCGGGATTTCGCAGGATATGCTCAATAAATTGCTAGAAATGCTGGGCAGTGAGAAAAACAGTGTATGGGAAAAACTACTCGCGCTTAAAGCCTCATCAAGAGACAGGCAGCTCACAGCGGTACGGACGGCTATTGCCAATTTTATGCCTGGGTTTAGCAATCTAAGAGTGCGCCGTAAACCAAGACTGCATATGTCTATCGATAAAGATGGCGAGACTTTTAACGTATTGCAGCTATCCCAGGGTGAAAAATCGCTGATGGCACTGGTGGGTGATATTGCCAGACGACTAGCGATGATGAATCCGTCCCTTAATAATCCTTTGCAAGGGGACGGTGTGGTCTTAATTGATGAAGTCGATATGCACCTGCACCCGTCGTGGCAGCGTAGCATTATCGAGCGGCTAACCAATACCTTTCCCAATTGCCAGTTTGTATTAACTACTCACTCACCTTTGGTTATCAGTGATTGTAAAGATGTGCTGGTGTACTCACTCAATAGCGGTGAGCTGACTCTAGTTCCATCTCAATATGGCCAGGATGCAAATAGTGTATTGCTAAATGTGATGGATACCCATATCCGAAACGCTGAGATTGCGAAAAAACTAAATGATCTGCTAGATCACATTCAAGATAGGCGATTGTCAGAAGCCAGAGAACTACTGACTGAGTTGGGGCGTGAGTTACCTGCTAATCATATAGAGCTTGCAAAAGCAAAACTATTATTGCGTAAAAAGGAGTTACGTGGTGAGAAAGATTAACAAAGGACGGGAGCCTGCAAGTTTAATCGCTTGGAAACGTACCAACCCTGTAGGCGACTATAATCAACTAACAGAGATCGAACGCCAAGATATCCGTGATGCTTGTTTGCAAGAGCAGTTTTATCTTTGTGCTTACTGTTGCCAGAAAATCACTGGAGAAAATGATGATTGTATGAACGAGCATGTCGAAGCGCGTCATTTGGCACCAAATCGGAGCCTTGACTTCGGTAATATTGTTGCCAGTTGTACTACTCCTAATCAGTGTGACGCAGCCCATGGTTCGCAGCCTTTATCATTAACACCTCTAATGGCTGAGTGTGAAACTGAATTACGGTTCAAAATTAGTGGGCGAATTGAAGGGCTTACAGATCAGGCCAAAGAAACTATAAGAGTCCTAAACCTAGGGGACACTGAGGTCAATAATAAGGCTCTTATTGAAAAACGTAAAAATCTATCTGAATCCCTTCTTTGGAAAAATGGCGTAGATCCCAGTGAAGGATTAGATGACGATGAATTAATTAAAGCAGTTATCGATGACATATCTCAACCACAAAATGGCAAGTTGGAGTCTTTTGCCCCTGTTGTTGTAAATATTCTAAGGAATTGGTTGACTACCTAGAGTGTTTATTCGCACCTCGAACATCAAGCATAGGAAGAAAGAATAAAATGGCACAAGATACACCCAAATTCCAAAAAGAATACAGCGCCAAGTTGCCAGTGCTGACATCATTGACCAACCTGAGATGGTCGTTCTTTTTTTATGAATATTCATCGGATAAGGCGACCACTCTGACTACACCATGCGGTGAGAGCCTGTGGGGCTCTTGTCATCGGGGTGGAACATTTAAAAACGGTGGGTTGTCGCTGATTTGTTACGCTGGCTCAGTCGGCAGAAGCCCCAGTAAGTTCAATAGCCGTTTGCTCGTGAATTCACTGCGTAGTGTAATTACTGCAGTTTACTCAGGCAAACTGTTTGAAAGTTTATTTTCAGGTGTTAGTATTCACCTTACGACTCATCCTTTGCAGGGCCATTTATTTGGTTTCTGCTTGGGGCGGAAAAACCGCATTTCGGGCGGTTTTTTCATTTTCGCAGAAAACATAGCCGCCACGCTTAGTGCTCTTCAGGGCAACGCGCAACCTTGGCGGCTTTTTTCTGCTTACAAGAAGGCAGTATGACGGACGATCAGCTACCCCAGGCACCTTCCGGCGAGTTTGTCATGTTCACCAGCCAGGATGGAAAGGTGCGTATCGAGTGTCGCTTCGAATCAGATACTCTCTGGCTATCACAGGCCATGATTTGTGAGCTGTATGGCAAGGCCAAGGCCACGATCAGTGAGCATATCAAGCACATCTTTGAGGAAGGCGAACTGGTGCAGGATTCAGTTGTTCGGTTTTACCGAACAACTGCCGCCGATGGCAAAAGCTATCCTGTGCAGTTCTTCAGCCTGCCGTTGGTTCTGGCTGTAGGATACCGGGTGCGCTCAGTCCGCGGTATCCAGTTTCGCCAGTGGGCGACCCGGACACTGGAAGAATACCTTATTAAGGGTTTTGTCATGGATGATGAGCGTCTGAAGAATCCACCGGTCGGCACTTCCATCGTACCCGACTACTTCAGCGAAATGCTGGAGCGTATTCGGGACATTCGCGCCAGTGAGCGACGCATGTACCTGAGAGTGAAGGAAATCTTTGCTCTGGCCGCCGACTATGAGCCGTTGAACCGTGAGACTACTCAGTTCTTTCAAATCATGCAGAACAAGCTTCATTACGCCTGTACCGGCCTTACCGCTGCTGAACTGATCAGCCAGCGCGTTGATGCGCTCTTGCCGAATATGGGGCTAACCAGCTTCAAGGGGGATGAGGTACGTAAGTTCGATGTCACCATTGCCAAAAACTACCTGAAAGAAGATGAAATCACAGAACTGAACAGAATTGTTACCATGTGGCTAGATTTTGCCGAGGATCAGGCTATGCGGCGAAAGCAGGTCTTCCTGCGTGACTGGCAAGAGAAGCTTGATCAGTTCCTGCAGTTCAATGATAGGACTGTCTTGACCAATGCCGGTAAGGTGACCAAGGCAGAAGCAGATCAAAAAGCTCTGGCAGAATACGAAAACTATGCCCAGCGGCGTCGTCAATTAAAAGAGGCAGAAGGCGAACGAAATAACTTCAACGCATTACTTGAGTGGCAGAATAAAAAGTCGAACAAGAAACAGCCATGACCCAGACACTGCCAAAGTTTCAGGAAGAATACAGCGCCAAACTCCCGGCACTGGCGCTGTTGATTAATCTGGGCTGGTCGTTCTTTCCCCCTGAACAAGCACTAACTGCCCGCGGTGGCAGGCAGGATGAGGTGGTGCTGCGCGATGTGTTACGAACAGAGCTGCAAAAACGCCGCTTTACTTTTGCTGGCCGTGAGCATGCTTTATCGGATAAGACGATCGATAACCTCATTGCGGAAGTATGCAGCCTAGCGCTGAACGAGGGCTTGCTAACTGCCAATGAGAAACTATACAACCATCTGCTGTACGGTATTGCGGTCACCGAGTTTGTGGAGGGCAAAAAGGCCAATCCGACCATTGCCCTGATCGACTGGCAGAATCCGGCCAATAACAGCTTTGTGTTTACCGAAGAATTCAGCGTGATGCGCTCCGGGAGTGTGGATTGCCGTCGGCCGGATATCGTCTGCTTTGTCAACGGCTTGCCGCTGGTGGTGATCGAGGCTAAACGGCCAGATGGCCATGCGCAAAAAGGCCCGACCCTTGAGGAAGGGATTTCGCAAAGCTTGCGCAACCAGCGCCATGACGAGATTCCGCACTTGTTTGTCTACAGCCAGTTACTGTTGTCGATCAATGGCACGGAAGGGCGTTACGGCACCTGTGGCACACCTGCCAAGTTCTGGGCTGTTTGGCGCGAGGAGGATATTTCCGATGCCGAGATGTTTGCGCAGAAAAATAAAAAGCTGAGTCAGAATCAAATCACTGCGTTATTCAACCACCGCCCGACTGGGAACCTGAATTGGTATCAAACCTTGATCGGAGGAGGCGAGCTAGCTGTGACCGGACAGGATCGCATTTTGATCAGTTTGCTGCAACCGGTGCGTTTGCTGGAAATGACCCGCTTCTTCACCTTGTTTGATAAGAAGGTGGGCAAGATTGTGGCGCGCTATCCGCAAGTGTTTGGTATCAAGCGCCTGATCGAGCGCATCAATACCTTTGAGCCCTCACCCCAATCCTCTCCCGGCGGGAGAGGACGCAGAAAGGGTGGGGTGATCTGGCACACCACTGGTTCCGGTAAGTCATTCACGATGCTGTTTTTAAGCAAGGCGCTGATCCTGCACGACTCGCTGAAGCAGTGCCGCATTGTGGTGATAACGGACCGGGTCGATCTGGAAAGCCAGCTTAGCAAAACCTTTGCCTCGGGTGGCGAGTTGGCCAGCAAGAAAGACCGGGAAGCAGCGATGGCCACTTCAGGGCGGCGCCTGGCCGAGCAGATAGGCCAAGGTAGCGAGCGCATCATTTTCTCGTTGATCCAGAAATTTAATACCGCTACCAAATTACCTGAATGCGTCAACACCAGTCCGGACATCATCGTGCTGATCGACGAAGGCCACCGCAGCCAGGGTGGCGAGAACCATATCCGCATGAAGCAGGCGCTGCCGAATGCCGCTTTGGTAGCTTTTACCGGTACGCCGCTGCTGAAAGACGACAAGACCACTAATAAGTTTGGTCCGATCGTGCACGCCTACACCATGCAGCGTGCGGTGGAAGACCAGACGGTCACGCCATTGTTGTATGAAGAACGAATTCCCGATCTGGAGGTGAATGAACGCGCCATCGATAGTTGGTTTGACCGCATTACCGAAGGCCTGACCGGGGAACAGAAAACAGATCTCAAACGCAAGTTCGCCAAGAAAGGCCAGGTGTACAGCGCCGATGACCGCATCCGCCTGATTGCACTCGATATCGCTAACCACTTTGTTAAAAACATCGATGAAGGCTTAAAAGGCCAGCTGGCCTGCGACAGCAAAGCCTCGGCCATCAAATACAAGAAGTATCTGGATGAAGCGGGATTGTTTGAATCGGCGCTGGTAATGAGTCCGCCGGATAGCCGGGAAGGCAATACCGCCGTGGATGAGTCCACCATGCCGGAAGTGACTCAGTGGTGGAAGGAGAATGTCGGCTCCCGGGACGAGCAGGCTTATACCAAGGCCGTGATCGAGCGCTTCGATCAGGATAATTCACTCAAGCTGTTGATCGTGGTGGATAAGCTGCTGACCGGCTTTGACCAACCCAAGAATATCGTGCTCTATATCGATAAACCACTGAAGGAGCACAACCTGATCCAGGCGATCGCGCGCGTGAACCGCCTGCATCCGAAGAAGAAATTTGGTCTCTTGATCGACTATCGCGGCATTCTGGCCGAGCTGGACACCACCATCGCTAAATACCAGGATCTCGCTTGCCGCACGCAGAGTGGGTACGACATCGATGATATTGCCGGGCTTTACCGCCAGATGAGCACCGAGTACAAGCGCTTGCCGCAACTGTACAAAAATTTGTGGGCGATTTTCGCTGATGTGAAAAACAAGAACGACATCGAGCAACTGCGTCAGGTGCTGGTGCCCAGGATGGAAGAGCGCAATGGCGAGCGGGTAGATGTGCACCTGAAGGCGCGGGAAGACTTTTACGAAGCGCTGACCGAATTCGCCAGTTGCCTGAAAGTGGCGTTGCAATCGGCTACATTCTTCGAGGATAAGAGTTTTACCGATGATGACCGCCGCCATTATAAGGAAACGATGAAGCAGTTCTCCAGCCTGCGGCAGCTAGTGCAGCAGGATAGCGGGGAAATCGTCAACTACGATCAATACACCTCTCAGGTGAAAAAACTGCTGGATAAACATGTGATAGGGGTGGAGATCAAACAGCCTGCTGGGGTATATGAAGTCAACAAAATGGGGCAAAAAGCGAACCCCGAGAATTGGAGCGAGGAAAAGACCCGCAACGAAACCGACATCATCAAGACCCACGTCACCAGGATGATCGAGCAGGCGTTACGTGATGACCCCTACGCGCAGGAAGCCTTTTCCAAACTGCTGCGCCAAGTGATTGAGGAGGCCGAGAAACTGTTCGATCACCCGCTGAAGCAGTATCTGCTGTTTCGCGAGTTTGAACAGCAAGTGCAGGCGCGCAGGCTGGACGATATCCCAGATGTTTTTGCTGGTAACCGGCACGCGCAAGCTTACTTCGGCGTGTTAAAAAAGACACTGCCGGAAGTGTTTGCCATTGACGATCAGCAAGTGCAGGATAAATGGATCAAACTGGCCTTTGCCGTGGATAAGTGTATTGAAACTTCAGTGGCCGAGCACTCCATCAATCCGCAAAACATCGAAGCCGACATCCGCAAGAAGCTGTTGCCCATGATGTTCAAAGAGTGTAAAGCGATTGGCGGGGGGATTGATCAAGCCAAGGCGATTGTGGAATGGGTGGTGCAGATTACTCGGCTGGGCTTGAACGGAATGTAGGGTAAATGAGTGTCACGATTCATAAACCGATCAAGTCAAGCCACACCCTGAGCTTCAATTATGGGGATGAACAGATCTTCTTTGAGCGGCTGCCGCGTAGCGAGGGAATTAACCGGATATTGATCAAAGTGCGTCCGGATTGCCGGGTTGAAGTAGTTGCCCCGGCCCAAAGCAATGATGCAGAAGTGCTGGCTGCCGTGAAAAAACGTGGCCGCTGGATTTACCAGCAACTGCGTGACTTTCGCGCGCAGCTTGCGCATGTTACGCCAAGGAAGTACATAAGCGGAGAAAGTCATTACTACCTGGGTAAACAGTATCTGCTCAAGGTGATGGCAGCGCCCGATGCGGTACAGGGGGTGAAGCTGCTGCGCGGTAAGCTGGAAGTGACCGTTCCCCAGAAAAATGCTGAAAAAGTACAACAGTTACTCACCGATTGGTACAAAGTTCGTGCCAAAGATGTTTTCGCCAAGCGGCTGGATGCCGTGCTGGGGCAAGCACTTTGGGTAGTTGATCGTCCTCCGCTTCGCATGCTTACCATGCAAACCCAATGGGGAAGTTGCTCACCCAAGGGCCGATTGACGCTTAATCCTCATCTGGTGAAAGCTCCCCGCGAATGCATCGACTACGTGATCCTGCATGAGCTTTGTCACATCGCTGAGCACAATCATAGCGAGCGCTTCTACCGGCTGATGAAGCAGATGATGCCGGAGTGGGAGAGGATTAAAGAGCGATTGGACGGAATGGCCATGCGATATTTTGTGTAATTCCATCTCCAAATCAAACGTGACGCGAAGGTGAGCCGCAGACAGTATAAATAATACGGCAAGGAGAAGCCGACAAAGTCAGGTTGGATTTAGAAATGAAATAACAGATCGATAAATTCAGTCTTTTGATATGCTGCCTACACTGGTAATGCGCGCAGGAAAGTATGGGGTACTGATAGTAGTGTAATATAAGCTTGTTTGGATTAAACGAGTTTAGCAAATCGGGAAACCAGTTTTTGCCAATTGAGGTAGAGGTTATGATTTTTGTGCTTTTCTACGGCTATCCAAGGAGGTAAACAGACAATTCACAAGACGAAACTTCACAAACACACTTTCTGCGCAATTTTCCAAACGCGGCTTTCTGGTTTAACCACTGTTTCTATCGCGCTTCAATGACTCTTGATTACGCTACCCTTGATTTGTTGCGCCAAAATCATCCGGCTTGGCGTTTGCTGCGCTCCGATCACGCACCATTGGTAGCTAGCTTTTTACAGCGCGTATTCATCGTGCCCAATGTGCGAGTGATGGCGCAAGCGGATTTGTCCGAGGCACTGGAAGATGAGTTGTTTGCTCTGCGCGAACGATTGGGAGCAGATGCATTTCCCAAGGCCGCACTGGAGTACCTCAATGACTGGGCCGGTACCGAGAAAGGCTGGTTGCGCAAGTTCTATACCCATGGGTCGGATGAGCCGCATTTCGATCTGACTCCAGCCAGTGAAAAAGCAATTGCCTGGTTAGCCACGCTGATCGAGCGTAGTTTCGTCGGCACGGAATCGCGCCTGCTTACCCTGTTTGAGTTACTTAAGCAGATGAGTGAAGGCAGTGAAATCGATCCTCAGGTACGTATTGCCGAATTGGACAAACGCCGCGATGAGATTGATGCCGAGATTGCGCGCGTACAGGCTGGTGACATACAACTGTTGGACGATACGGCGCTAAAAGATCGCTTTCAGCAATTCATGCAGCTGGCGCGTGAGTTGCTCGCGGATTTCCGCGAAGTGGAGCACAACTTTCGCAACCTGGATCGGCGCGTGCGTGAACGCATCGCGCTGTGGGAAGGAGCCAAGGGAGCTTTGTTGGAACAAATCATGGGAGAACGCGACGCCATTGCCGATTCGGATCAGGGGCGCAGTTTTCGAGCTTTCTGGGATTTTCTGATGTCGAGCAGTCGGCAGAAAGAACTTTCGGTTTTGCTCGAACGAGTTTTATCCTTGCCGCCAGTCGCTGAACTCAAACCAGACATCCGCACTCGCCGGATACATTATGACTGGCTGGAAGCGGGTGAGCACACGCAGCGCACGGTGGCTCAGCTCTCGCAGCAGTTGCGGCGCTTTTTGGATGATCAAGCCTGGCTGGAAAACCGCCGCATCATGGATATTTTGCACGAGCTAGAAGTCAAGGCGCTGGCGCTGCGGGAATCACCTCCACCAAGTGAGATAATGGACATTGCCGACATGGCTGCTACCATCGAGCTACCGATGGAACGGCCGTTATACACGGTAAGCGTCAAAACGGCGATCGCAGAAATCGAACTGCAATCAGGCGATGTTGAAGAAGACGCAGCATGGTCAATGCAAGTGTTGTACTCGCAAGTGGTGATCGACAAAGGACGGTTGACGCGGCACATCCGCCACGCTTTACAGGATCGCTCCCAAATCACGCTAGGTAAGCTGTGCGAACTACAGCCGCTACAGCATGGCCTGGCGGAACTGGTGGCCTACCTGGAACTCGCCAACAATTCCTTCAAATCCGTGGTAGATGAAGAGGTAACCGAAACGATCGTTTGGCAAAGCTTCGGCACGAAGGGTGAAGAAAAGATCAAACAAGCACGTGTGCCACGCGTGATTTTCGTGAAATAGTCATGACAGAACAAGCTGTTGAAAATACCGCACCTAACTATGACTTGTCAGCCGTAGTCATCCCTTTACTCAAAGGCGTGTTATATCAGGAAAATGATGCCAGTCTGTGGCATGGCCTGATACAACTGCAAGCACGCGTGCGGGACTATGTGGCCGTGCTGGGGCTGGAATTGGAGCTGGATGAGGCCGAGGGTTACGCCTTTCTGCGTGCGCATAAAGAATTGGATGATGACACGACACCCAAACTGCCACGACTGATCGCCAGAAGGCCGTTGTCGTTTCCGGTAAGCTTATTATTGGCACTGCTGCGCAAGAAACTGGCTGAATTCGATGCGAGCGGTAGCGATACGCGGCTGATGCTCAGCCGTGATGAGATCGTGGAGCTGATGCGAGTATTTCTGCCTGAAAGCAGCAATGAGGCTCGCTTGATCGATCAGATCGAAACGCATATCAACAAGATTGTGGAGCTAGGATTCCTGCGTCGGCTGAAACTCGCTGCCGCACCTCCTGGTAAACAAACAGCAGTATTTGAGGTAAAACGCATCCTCAAGGCATTTATCGATGCCGAATGGCTGGTGAATCTCGATGCGCGACTAGCGGACTACCAGGCATATCTTGCGGGTGAACATGGAGAGAGCAGCGATGACTGAACGACAACCTTTAGAACTCGATTTTGTGGCCGATAATGCACTATCGGGCTTCCGCTTGCAGCGCTTGGAAGTATTCAACTGGGGCACCTTCGACGGCCGCGTGTGGAGCTTGCAGCTCAATGGCAAAAACAGCCTGCTAACCGGTGATATCGGTTCGGGCAAATCCACCCTGGTGGACGCGATTACCACGCTGCTGGTTCCAGCGTACCGCATCGCATACAACAAGGCAGCCGGTGCTGACAACAAGGAGCGTACATTGCGTTCCTATGTGCTTGGGCATTACAAATCCGAACGCAGCGAGATGGGGGTGAGTGCCAAACCAGTGGCACTGCGCGACGCCAGCAACTATTCAGTGATTCTGGGGGTGTTTCATAACGAGGGCTACGATCAGACGATCACGCTGGCTCAAGTATTCTGGATAAAGGATGGACAGGGGCAAACTGCCGGGCAACCTGCCCGCTTCTATGTCTGTGCGGAGCGTGCTTTATCGATCGTCACCGATTTTGCCCAGTTTGGCTCCGAGATTGCGCAGTTACGCAAGAAACTGCGTGCTGGAAACGAAAACCAGGGTCTTGAACTATTTGATAGCTTCACACCCTACGGCACCTGGTTCCGCCGCCGCTTTGGCATCGGCAACGAACAGGCACTGGAGCTGTTTCATCAAACGGTGTCGATGAAATCGATAGGCAACCTGACCGATTTCGTCCGCAACCACATGCTGGAGCCTTTTGACGTCGCACCACGCATCACAGCGCTGCTTGCCCACTTCGATGATCTCAACCGCGCACATGAGGCTGTGTTGAAAGCGAAGCGGCAAGTGGAATTGCTTACCCCACTGATCGCCAACTGCGAACAGCATGCTTCCTTGCGCGCGCAGATCGAAGAGCGCCGTGCCTGCCGCGAGGCGCTCAAACCCTATTTTGCCAACCTTAAACTGGGCCTCCTGGAAAATCGACTCGAAGCTTTAGCCATTGAATGGATGAATCAGGACGCCTTGGTCAAGCGCAGTGAAGCACGCCGTGATGCCCAGCGCGCGGAAGTGGATGAACTCAACCGCAGTATTGCTGATAACGGTGGCGATCGCCTCGAACGGTTGGCCCTTGAGATCCATAAAAAAGAACAGGAACGCCAGCTGCGGGAGCGCAAAGCGCAGCGTTACGCCGAACTGGTGCGCACGATTGACGATATACCCGCTGAGAATGAAGTCGATTTCCTTGCCCAGCAACAACGCTTGACAGCACTGGCGGGAGCGGCGCAAATACGTGATGTCCAACTGCAAAACGATCTGACCGAGTATGGCGTCAGCTTGCGCCAGGGCAAGCAGGAACACGATGCCCTGGTTGCCGAAATCATCAGCCTGAAGGCAAGACGCAGCAATATCCCGGCTGAACAGGTAGCCATGCGTACTGCCCTTTGCCAGGCACTGGCTTTGCCGGAGGAGAAGATACCCTTTGCTGGCGAATTGCTGCAAGTGCGTGAGGATGAGCGTGACTGGGAAGGCGCAGCGGAGCGACTGTTGCGCAACTTCGGTTTGTCGCTGCTGGTGCCGGATGAGCATTATCCAGCCGTGGTAAATTGGGTGGATAACACGCATCTTAAGGGACGCCTGGTCTACTTCCGGGTACGCCAGAACGTCCGCAGTGAACATATCGAACTGCACCGGGATTCGCTGGCACGCAAGCTGGTGATCAAACCTGACTCGCTTTTCTACGATTGGCTTGAACGGGAAGTGGCCCATCGCTTCGACCTTGCCTGCTGCATGACGCAAGAGCAGTTCCGGCGCGAGACGCGTGCCATCACACGCGCAGGGCAGATCAAGGCACCTGGCGAGCGTCATGAAAAAGACGATCGCCATCGGCTCGATGACCGCAGTCGTTATGTACTGGGCTGGAGCAATGCGGCCAAGATCGCCGCACTCGAAACCAAAGCGAAAAAACTGGAGAGCCAGCTTGGCGAATTGGCCAGCCTCATCAGCAAAATCCAGGCTGAGCAAAATGCACTCAAAGCACGCCTGACCGCGTTGTCAAAACTTGATGAATATACTGATTTTGGTGAGCTCGACTGGCAATCGCTTGCAGTGGAACTAGCAAAGTTACAGGATGAAAAGTTAGAACTGGAATCGACTTCCGATGTGCTTAAACAACTGACTGAACGGCGGAATGAAGCCGTGGCAGTCTTGCAAAAGACAGAAAACCAGCTAGAAGCACACAAGGACAAGCGCTCCAAAATCGAGCAGAAAAAAAGCGATACCGAGGTCTTGCGTGCACAGACGCAAGCGCTTGTGGATGATTCGGCGCAGGCTGCTCACGCTGCCTATTTCGAGCTGCTCGACACGATGCGCAGCCAGGCGCTGGGCGAACAGCCGCTCACGGTCGACTCCTGCGACTCACGTGAACGTGACATGCGTGACTGGCTGCAAAAGCAGATCGATAGCAAATCCAGTACGCTCAGCACGCTGACAGAGCGGATCATCAAGGCAATGACTTCCTATAAAGAAGAATTCAAGCTGGAGACTGTAGAGATCGATGCCAGTATTGAAGCCGCTTTCGAATACCGTAATATGCTGCACAATCTTCAAAGTGACGATCTGCCACGCTTTGAAGCGCGCTTCAAGGAATTGCTTAACGAGAATACCCTACGCGAAGTGGCGAATTTTCATTTGCAATTGGCGCGCGAGCGGGAAACGATCAAGGAGCGGATTGCCCACATCAATGAATCACTAACCGGCATCGACTATAACCCAGGCCGCTACATCGTGCTGGAAGCGCAGCCAACGCTGGATATCGATATCCGCGATTTTCAAAACGAGTTGCGCACTTGCACCGAAGGCGCTTTGACCGGATCTGATGATAGCCAATATTCCGAAGCTAAATTTTTGCAAATTCGGCACATCATCGAGCGCTTTCGCGGTCGGCAAGGATTGGCCGAGCAAGATCGGCGCTGGACGGCCAAGGTCACTGATGTGCGCAACTGGTTTCTGTTTGCCGCCAGTGAGCGCTGGCGTGAGGACGACAGTGAACATGAACATTACTCCGACTCGGGTGGCAAATCTGGCGGTCAGAAAGAGAAGCTGGCTTATACCATTCTGGCCGCGAGCCTGGCCTATCAGTTTGGCCTGGAATGGGGTGCAGTGCGCTCCCGTTCTTTCCGATTCGTCGTGATCGACGAGGCGTTCGGGCGAGGTTCGGACGAGTCGGCGCAATATGGCTTGCGCCTGTTTGCCCAACTGAATCTGCAACTGCTCATCGTCACTCCCTTACAAAAAATCCATATTATCGAACCTTTTGTCTCTAGCGTAGGCTTTGTTCACAACGAAGATGGCCGTACCTCCAAATTACGCAATCTCTCGATCGAAGAATATCAACAAGAAAAGGTAAGAAAAAACGGATGAGCTGGACCACGCCAGCAGATCTACGCACCCAACTCCAAAGACTATGGGAGCGAGGAGAGATTTTGGCCAGTTTGGTGACAGGTGAATCGCTATTCCCGCGGCGTTTGACTCTCAAGCGCCCCACCTCTACGGAAATAGCAGAACACTTTAGCGAAGTGCGCGTCTGGATTGAGTCACTCAGGAAGATGACATGCTGCCGGTTGGAAATGCGCGAATTCAAGTACCGGCTATTCGGCACTAACACGCTCCCCCATGAGATCTGGATCGACTCGGTTGAGGACGCTTTGAGCCTGATAGGCAAGCAGCGCGAGGTTGCCCGCTTCACTGCCCTGGTTGCGATGACACGCCAACAACAACCAGAATTGCTGGATTGGCTAGCTAAAAAGCCGCAGCGTGCACTGGAACTGGCCGAGGAATGGCAGCGCTTGCTGGCCATCGTCGCCTGGCTCAAAGCCCATCCGCGCCCTGGTGTTTATCTCAGGCAAGTAGATATCCCTGGGATACATAGCAAATTCATCGAATACCATCGTGGCGTGCTTAGCGAATTGCTTGATCTCGTGCTGCCAGCCGAAGCAATTGATTTTACTGCTTCTGGTGTTAATCAATTTGCACGGCGTTACGGCTTTCTTGAAAAACCCCTGTGTATTCGCTTTCGTGTTCT
Organism: Nitrosomonas sp. Is37; assembly: GCF_033063275.1. Taxonomy (NCBI): domain Bacteria; kingdom Pseudomonadati; phylum Pseudomonadota; class Betaproteobacteria; order Nitrosomonadales; family Nitrosomonadaceae; genus Nitrosomonas; species Nitrosomonas sp. Is37. The sequence goes on from NZ_JAWJYP010000008.1 coordinate 93,357, forward strand.
GGATCGAGCCCATGCTCTGTTGCCCGCGGTAGGTGAACAAGATATTTCGCTGGATGCCGCCAGTTTTGCCCGGCTCAATCCAAAATTGTCGCGCGTGTTCATCACTGAAAATGAGATCAATTTTTTGGCTTTCCCCAATGTCAAATACAGCTTGATCATCTTCGGTGCAGGCTATGGCTTCGAAATGTTGCGCAAAGCAACATGGTTAGAGAATTGTCGTATTTACTACTGGGGTGATATCGACACCCATGGCTTTGCCATACTCGATCAACTGCGCAGTCAGTTTGAGCAGGTCGAGTCGTTCCTCATGGACCGCGCCACCTTGTTGGCATTCGAGGCACAGTGGGGTATAGAGACCAAGCCCACTCGCCACGAATTATCGCGCCTGACGCCGGAAGAGAAAGCGCTGTACGATGATTTACGCGATAACCGCTTGCGCAAAAATTTGCGGCTGGAACAGGAGCACATTGGCTTCGAGTGGGTGAAAGCTGCGCTGGCTGCACTCGCGTAAATTTAGTTATGCAGCAAGTGTCATTCTAATTCCCGCTAGGACAAGAAAAAATATTTAATACAAAACTTTTATTCATGGAATATTACGTTCTCCTACTACTGCTATTTATGTTAAAAATTGGAATTACCTTTTGTATGCATAGTATGCTTAGCGGATAAATAAATTACTCGGTCAATTTTAAAGGGCCAGCAGTATGGATGATCACTATCATCCCAGTGCAAACAATGCATACAGAAAGAGACAAGTAGCCTCCAACTGCTAAATAAACAGCAAATATTGGAGACAGAGCACTGGCGTGCAAGGGCAAAATTAACAATTGATAATAAGGTGAGCGATTCGTGAAATTTATTCATGCCGCTGATATTCATCTTGATAGTGCTCTAAAGGGTTTAGAACGTTATGAAGGCGCACCCGTGGATGAAATACGTAGCGCTACCCGCCGTTCCTTTGACAACCTTATTGAGCTTGCGATTGATGAGGAAGTTAATTTCGTGCTACTGGCTGGTGACCTTTATGACGGCGATTGGCGAGACTATAACACGGGTCTTTATTTTGTTGAGCGCATGGGGCGACTGCGGGACGCTGGTATCCGGGTTTATGTTGTCACGGGCAATCATGATGCGACTAGCCAAATCACCAAATATCTTCGTTTACCTGACAACGTCAAGATGTTTGCGACATATACCCCAGAACGGGTCGTTCTGGAAGATTTGGACGTAGCTATCTACGGACAGGGCTTTGCAAGCAGAGCGGTCATGGAGAATCTTTCGCTGGCATACCCTCAAGGTGATCCAAATTATTTCAATATTGGTCTTTTGCATACTTGTCTCGACGGAAAGCCTGGGCATGAGCCTTATGCGCCTTGTACGGTAGATGGTTTGAGGTCTAAAGGGTATCAATACTGGGCGCTTGGTCATGTTCACAAACGCGAAGAGATAAGCCGTGACCCATGGATAGTATTTCCCGGAAATATTCAGGGTAGGCATATTCGAGAGACTGGTCCCAAGGGTTGCACGCTGGTGACTGTCGATAATGGTGAGGTATTAGCAGTTACGCACCGCGATCTCGATGTGCTACGCTGGTCACTTTGTGAAGTTAATTTGACAGATAGTGAGACGGTTTCTGATGCCTACGAGCAGGTACGTAAGGTGCTGCAGCAGGCGCTGGACAGCGCCCAAGGACGGCCGGTTGCAGCACGCCTGGTATTGGAGGGGGCGTGTGTTGCTCATTCACGCTTACATGCTGAGCTGGAACATTGGACGCAAGAATATCGTGCTTTAGCAAATGTTCTAGGTGGTGCAGGGATATGGTTGGAGAAAGTATCTCTTAAGACGCGGCCATCTATTGATGTCGATAGCATTCTGGCACGTGACGACGCGTTGGGTGGACTATTACGGGGTATTCGCAATATGGAGTTGAACGATGCTGCACTCGCTGAACTCGCTCAAGAAGTATCTGCGTTGCGACAAAAACTTCCTGCTGAAATATTAAGTGGCGATGATTGTTTCGATCCATCCGATCCGCAGCAACTGCAAATCGTTCTGGAAGACATCAAGGAACTGCTGGTTAACCGCCTGACAACGACAGAAAAGGCGTGATGGATTCTGGTTTATGAAAATAAGGAAACTTAATTTTGTTGCCTTTGGGCCGTTTACCGAGCGCGCTCTTATTTTTGACCTAGCGGGAGGTGGGCTCCATATCGTTTATGGGCCCAATGAAGCTGGAAAGAGCTCAGCACTCCGTGGCTTGAAAGCTCTGCTGTATGGTATTGACGAACGTACTCCCGACAATTTTCTTCATGACAATGAGAAACTCCGTATAGAGGGATGTATGCGCGCGGCAAATGGAGAAGAACTCACCTTGGCACGCCGTAAGGGGCGCAAGAATACACTCTTGTCACGAGAGGGGGAAGCGCTGGATGATAAGGTGTTGACTCCATTTCTTCAGGGTATAACCCAAGAGCTTTTTGAAATGCTTTTCGGAATAGACCACCAAGCCCTGGTTCAGGGGGGTGAAGAAATTTTAGAACAGAAGGGTGAGGTGGGGCAGGCGCTTTTTTCTGCATCACTCGGTAGCCATACATTACATGCAGTTCTTGCTCAGCTTGACGAAGAAGCCGACGGACTCTTTCGCCCAAGGGGAGCCACTCAAACGATAAACTCAGCCTTGAAAGCCTATATGGATTTGAACAAGGAGATTAGAGAACGATCACTCTCATCCAATCTATGGGAAGAGCATCGCCGTGCATTGGCGCGAAACACGAAAGAATTAGAACAAATTCAAGCTGAACTCGCCAGTAATCGGCTTGAGATTAATCGTTTGAAGCGCATTCAGCGTGTCCTGCCAAAACTGGCTAGGAGGCACGAACTTAAACAAAAGCTTGAGGAATTGGCTAATGTGACTATTTTGCCGGATGATTTTGGAGCGCGCCGCCAGCAGGCCATGGCTGAACGTGAGACAGCACAGGCGATTCTCCAACAGGCCACATCCCGGCTCACTATACTTCAAGGGCAATTTGAAGAGCTCTCTGTTCGTGAGGAAGTGCTGGAGCAAAGTGAAAGTATCGAAGCACTCCATGCGCGCTTGGGGGGTCACCGCAAGGCAATACAAGATCGCCCGCACCTCGAAGCGCAATACATGCAGCTTCTTACGGATGCTGAATCCCTACTTAAAGATATACGCCCCGATCTTGCCCTGGGGGATATTGAAGTTTTGCGTCCTGTACTTGCAAAAAAGCAGCGCATTACCGAATTGGGAAATCAAAATCCTGTTCTGTTATCAAGAATAAAGCAAGCGAATAGCAATCTGCGGGATACAGAAGCGCAACTGGAGGAAGCGCGCAGAGAGCGCCAGAAACTTCCAAAGGTTAAATCACCAGATGCTCTGCATAGAGCCATTGCGTTGGCAAGAAAGTCGGGTGATATGGACAGTGTCATTCAATCTACCCACACTGAGCTTAGTGCATTACAGCAGCAATGTGCTGACCACTTGGCGCGACTCACCTTTTGGACTGGTTCGCTGGAAGATGTTCCCGCTTTGCCCGTGCCAAACAAAGAAAGTATCAACCAGTTTGAACAACTATATACAGACCTCAATAAACGTATTCAACGTCTTAGCGAAAAGCAAGAAGAGACAGCAGTTGCCATGCGCGAGGCATTGCGGCGATTGGATGAGATAGAGCATGTAGGTTCAGTACCGACAGAAGATGAGTTGATGGAGATTAGAACTGAGCGTGATCAGACTTGGCAGTTATTGCGTCGGCAGTGGATTGAGGGGGAAGACGTTAATGCAGAGGCAAGTGCACTTGATGCAGAACGTGCACTTCCCGACGCATTTGAATATCGACTGGCAGAAACTGATGAACTAGCAGATCGTTTGCGCCGAGAAGTCGAGCGCGTGCACACAAAGGCAAGTCTATTGGCTGAATTGGAAAATCAAAAACAACGTGCCAACGAGATCGAAAAGCAGCTTGATAAATGTGTAGCTGAGAAAAGCCAGATTGATAGCGACTGGGTAGCCTTATGGAAATCCTGCAAGATTCAGCCACAAACACCGCGCGAGATGCGAGCATGGCTCGATGATCTGGAGAAACTCCGCGAGCGAGTAGTCCAGTTGAATACACTGCGACAGCGTGTCAGTGAACTGGAACATACCCGTGTCACACAAATACAGTTAATTAAACAACAACTGCAAAGCCTTGGAAGAGAAAGTCCTGATATCACATCACTTGAAGCCGTACTGCTTGAGAGTGAGGAAATCGTTGATAAATTCGAGGAAATCATTCGGCATGGCGAGAAACTGGAGGGGGAGATCGCGGTTCTAAAGCGCAATCAGGAAACTGCCCGCGTGGAATTCAAAAGAGCAAACACTGAACTTGACGATTGGAAAGTGCAATGGAAAGAGGTGTTAGAGGGCGTGGGCTTGGAAGGCAATGCCTCGCCGTCGGAGGTGGCGGAGATCATCGAAAAGCTGAAGGAGCTATTCGCAAAACACAGTGAGGCGGACAAGCTGCAAATACGTATTCAGGCGATGAACAAAGATGCAGACTCGTTCGCTGCTCAAGTCAGCAATGTAGTCACCAACGTGGCACCTGAATTAACTATACTGCCAGCAGATGAAGTGGTAATGCGCCTTAATGCATTGCTATCAGAGAGTCGAACCCGACAATCGCGCCGTCAACAAATAGCAGAACAGTTACAACAAACACGACAGGAGATACTGGATTCCGAGGCGACAATCCGAACCATGGACGAGCGTCTGGATGCCTTATGTGTTGAGGCAAAGCGTGCTAGCCATGCAGAATTAGAAGAGGCTGAGCGCAATTCGATCGAATATCTTCGCTTGAAAGCAGAAATCAGTCACGTGGAGCAAGAACTCCTGGAGGTGGGTGAAGGAGCAACGCTTACGGAACTTGAAGCAGAAGCAAAAGATGTAGCTCCGGATGAGTTGCCGGGAAAGATAGATGCCCTTACTAGCAAAATCGATGAGGAACTGGAGCCAAAACGAACATCTCTCGCCGAGAGCAAGGGGCGCAAGGAAAAAGAAATTGAGCTTATGAATGGCAGCGACCATGCAGCATCGGCTGCAAACGAAGGGCAGTCTGTTCTTGCCAGTATTCGGATTAATGCGGAAAGATACGTTCGTCTAAAACTGGCAGCACGCATTCTGCGTAGTGAGATTGAACGTTATCGTAAAGAAAATCAGGGCCCATTGGTCAAGCGCGCCAGTGAGCATTTCGCTATGCTGACATGCGCATCGTTTAAGGAACTGAGGGCCGACTTTAACGAAAAAGATGAGCCCATTCTTGTAGGCATTCGTCCCAATGGAGAGCAGGTACATGTGGAAGGAATGAGCTCAGGCACCCGCGATCAACTTTATTTAGCTCTTCGATTAGCTTCCCTGGAGAAATATATGGAGAGTTCGGAGCCCATGCCTTTCATTGTGGATGACATTCTTGTTGATTTTGACGATGAGCGTTCCGAAGCTGCGCTGGGTACTCTCTCACAGCTTGCTCAAAAAACGCAAGTTATCCTGTTTACACATCACTCAAAAGTGATAGAGCAGGCAAAGAAGATTGACAGCGCGGTGCAAGTACATTACTTGTAATTAATTGCTTAGCTAATTGGAAAATCATACCTGTCACTCTACTATAGCCTTCAGCAAGGCATCCCTGGCATCGGAATAAAACTGGATGTCGATTTTGGTCGCCATGTCATCTGAAAGATCAAACAATTGGCGACGGCAAGCGACCGGCATCAGCAGCGCTGTCGCTCTTTTTTCAACGGCGATTTCGGCGATGGTGACCGGATTGTGAATCGGCTCGATGGAGCCGCCCAGGTTAATCTCCCCCACAATGATGAGACCGCCTCGCACACTCTTTTTTAGCAGAGAAGTGCACAGCGCAACTAACGAAGCCATGGCAAGCTTTGCATCAATTTTTGAGACATCGAAAGCTCGAAGTTGTGCTGTAAATTCATGTTGCCGCGGGTCTTTGTCGTCTACCAGTTGCGTAGACCTTGCATACAAATTTTGTTCTGCAGGCTATTATGTTCATAAAACTGAGGAATCTATGTTTAATTCACGCTTTCTTTACTTCGATCAATATCAACTGTGGTTACCCAACTTCCCTTATTTCCCCATGCATTCCTGATAAAAGATACGATAAGCGCAACTTCTTCCTCACGAAGAATTTGTTGAAATGGTGGCATTCCGTAAGGCCGCGGGTTGGCTGATGTCGTAGCCGGATAACCGCCGTTTAAGACACTACGAATCGTATTCAAGGGAGAAGCCATGATTACGCTTCGATTACCTGCTAATGGAGGATAGACGCCCGGCACACCTTCCCCAGAAGTGCCATGGCAATCCTGACAATATTTTTCATATAACTGTCCGCCTTGTACAAACTGTTCCCACCGTTCCGCCGAGTTAACTGGGGTATGCGTGCGAGCGGTATCATCTCTTTCATTTTCAGCAATCGATTTAAGATAAACAGCCACTGCACGAATATCTTCGCTTGATAAATGCTGAAGATTTTGTCGGATAATCGTCGCCATCGGGCCAGAAGCCATTGCACGTTTCGATACACCCGTTGCAAGTAGCTCGCTAATTTCTTCGATAGTCCAATGGCCACTACCCGCTTCTAAATTCGAGATCAAGGAAGGCGCATACCAATTTGCACCGATTATTCGTCCCCCTGTTAACGTATCGTCTTCACTGGCCCCCAGCAAATTACGACTAGTGTGGCAGGCATTACAATGGCCCAATCCTTGTACTAGATAGGCACCCCGATTCCATTCTTCATTTTTCGATTGATCTGATGCGTACACGCCTGCTTTGAAATACAATGCGCGCCAGATAACCAAGAGTGGCCTGAAATTATAAGGAAAACGAATTTCACTCGGTGGATTAACTTGAGAGACCGTTGGTAAGGACTGGAGATAGGCAAATATTGCATTGGCATCTTCTCGAGTCACTTTGGTATATTCGGTATAAGGAAAAGCGGGGTAAAGCAATCGACCATCCGGTGATTTGCCTTGATGCAAGGCTTGCCAGAAATCTTCTTCAGACCAATAACCTATCCCCGTTTTTTTATCAGGCGTGATATTGGGCGTAACGAAAGTACCAAATGACGTAGACAATCGGCGTCCTCCGGCAAATGGCAGGCCACCCGGAGCGGTATGGCATCCCATACAATTCCCGGCGCGCGTAAGATAGGCGCCCCGTATTTGTTGTTGTTCAGCAGGAGAGGGATTGAGTGCTTCATTATTTGTTTCCTCCTCTAGAAGAACACTGCTGCAGCGATGAGTCAATTCGGACGAAAGCGCAGTGATAGAATTTGGTTTTCCTGAGGCAGGCTGGGTTGCCAGCCATTTAGCAATTGTATTGACTTCTTTGTCAGTCAGCTTCTGGGCAATTTTGGACATACAATCAGAGGTTTGACCGCGCATTAGCCCGCCATTGCGCCAGCTACCAAATTGCGCCGTGAGATAGGCGCGGGACAAGCCCAGCAATCCAGGAACAAATGGTTTTACACCCATCAAGGTGTCGCCATGACAAGCACTGCATGCCGGAATATCCCTTGCCGCATGTCCTGAATGAATGAGCTGTTTTGCCATCTCGACTTCATCAGCTTGCATCGTGATCGGTTCAGGTGGCGGGAATGGTGGTTGCAGAGTGGAAAAGTAATGGGCTATTTCCTGCAGATACGCATCCGACATGTTCTCCAACAGAATAGCCATCGGCTGATAATGACGCAAGCCATCTCTGAAATTGCGTAACTGATTAAAAAGGTAACCCTGTGGTTTGCCGCTTATACGAGGATAATAGGCATGTCGCCCCATTTTATCTTTATCATCGTGACAGACCGTACAGACCTTAACGCGCTCAGCTATTGTATCTGGAACACTTTGGGCTGCATTTGCCGCAAACGTTATTAAAAGAAAAATGATTAAAATAAAATGTAGCATGATGATATTTCCTTGCTGGTCAAGATAATAGCCTGTTATGGACTCGCAAGCCGTTAGAAACGAAAATTGTATTGAACATAAAGTAGATCGGCTGCGATGCCAGTCTTTTATTTTTCAGGAAGTTTCCACTAAACAGCTTTGAGTAGCTCACCAGCACATCTTGATGACGGCTTAGGTGAATATTTGCCCGAAAATCAATTTCGTCGCCAATATGACTGCCTGACTGGCCTATTGGATCTCTCTGGGTACCCATATTAAAAAACCTCAAACATAAATTTCTACCCGTTGATTTTGTTGGCCCTTAATGTTTTTAGAAAAAAACATTTAATCAGAAAATATACATTCAATAACCGTACCAAAAATTAACGCTATGATTATTAAGTAATTGTTTGTTTATTGAAGTATTAAGAATTTAATATTCACAATTTCTTGTGATACGATTCACAAAAAATTGTGATTTTCTCCAGGAAAAAATGAGTATTTTTAGTTTACTGTTTCTCGATTCGCCATTATTTGTTGCGGCAGTCGATGATTCGCTTGTTTGTCGAGATCTCAGTGCAATATGGCGTAAGCACCTAGGTTTGACGACGACGGCGGTGGTTTCTCTGCCGTTGGAGAAATTATTCAGCTTTGAAAATGAATCCTCTGTTATGGATAAAATCAAGCAGGTCATCCTTCAAGGCAATGTGATCAGCGGAATGTCTGCATCATTATTAAAAAGAAATCCTGCAGCAACACCTGTCCATACAGGATTATTGTCAGCGTGGCGCATACCGCAAACCCATCATGAATGGATGCAGGCGCTCCTGGTATTTACGGAAACGACCGAATATAGTCGGGCGATCAATCAGCTTAATCAGTTGCAAACCACGCACGAATTAATTCTTAATGCAGTCGGGGAAGGAATTTACGGCGTGGACTGTGAGGGTAACACGACCTTTGTTAACGAAGCGGCCACTCAGATACTGGGTTGGCGTGCTGAAGATGTAATTGGCAAGTCATTGCACGCTATTCACCATCACTCCTATCCTGATGGGACATCTTACCCTAGTAGCGAATGTCCAATTTACGCTGCTTTTTCAGATGGCAAAGTGCACCGGGGAGATGATGAGTTTTTTTGGCACACGGATGGAACTTCTGTTCCCGTTGAGTATACCAGTACGCCCATTCGAGAAGGGGATAAGCTCAAGGGAGCCGTCGTGGTCTTTCGCGATATTACTGAGCGCCGGAAAAGCGAGCAGCAGCGCGAAGTGGCCTATACGCAAATAAAAATCCTGAAAGATTTGCTTGAACGTGAACGCGATTATCTGCGTGATGAAATCAATGTCACCAGTAATTTCGGCGAAATCATCGGAGAAAGTCAAGCATTAAAGCGTACACTTGCCCAGATCGAAGCCGTCGCTAAAACATCAGCAAGTGTTCTCATTCTAGGGGAATCAGGCGTTGGCAAGGAAATGGTTGCTCGGGCCATTCATGCTCACAGCGCACGGGCTGACAAGCCGCTGGTTAAAGTTAATTGCGCCTCTATTCCCAAAGATCTTTTTGAGAGTGAATTCTTCGGGCATGTTCGAGGATCATTTACGGGTGCTCATCGTGATCGGGTTGGGCGTCTTCTTCTCGCTTCAGGCGGGACGCTTTTCCTTGATGAGGTAGGGGAAATTCCTTTGGATTTACAAGGAAAACTGTTACGTGCCCTGCAGGAGCATGAATTTGAACGTGTGGGTGATGATAAAACCATTAAAGTAGATGTGCGCATTGTGGCTGCAACCAATCGTGACTTGAAAGCGGAAGTCGATGCAGGGCGGTTTCGTAAAGACTTGTATTACCGTCTGAGTATTTTTCCTATCGAAGTGCCGCCGTTGCGGGAGCGTATCCAGGATATTGGGCCACTCGCGATTCAATTTTTGGATAGCATTTGTAAAGAGCTGGGTCGAGATCCATTGACATTGACCCGACAACAACTAGACAGCCTGAATAGTTATACTTGGTCGGGTAACATTAGAGAGCTCAAGAATGTCATCGAACGAGCGGTCATTCTCACAAAAGGCAATCGGCTCAGACTGGATCTTGCCATGCCCAACAATAATCAAGCTGAGAAATCACTGATGCTGATGCCATCCGAAAATGAAGAATTTGTTACTGACGCTATTTTTCGCGAAAAAGAAAAATTAAATATGATTGCTGTGTTACGTCACACCCACTGGCGCATATCTGGTACAGATGGTGCAGCCGAATTGTTGGGAATTAAGCCTTCCACACTTGCCTACAGAATGAAAGCATACGGCATCAAGAAATCAGAAAGCCTGTGATAGCTTTTGCTTATCTTCGTTACTGTGTTGTAAGCTTTTCTGGCTATCTCGCGAATCTCTAGTACTAGAAGCAGCGGCTTTAATTAGCCCCATGTATTTATTTACCCAGCCCAATAACATTACTCCACTATCTGAAACTGAACAAAAATGATTCCGTTCATGGCTCGACAGGCTTACCCCGAGCAGAATCAGATATTCATGTTCATCTAGTCACTGCCTGGTACATATAAGGTTTACCTTCTGCCTATGATTCTATGATTTTAGTATTTTGAAATTTGTTCGCCGAATGCCATGTTTATTTTGCTCAATTACTGGAACTAGGATAATAGTTGTGGTTTCTTGCACGCGCCCATCGCTTCCTTTGCCAGATAATCACTCCGGTCACGGATAGTATTGCAACTGCTACACCTAGCAAGGAAACCAGGATACGTCCGGGCAAGCCAAGGATGCGACCGGAATGTAAAGGGAACTGGGCTTGCAAGAATATGTCGCCCATACTGCCTGCCCCCGGAATATTGTCACCGAGAAAGGCTCCATCCTGACCATCAAAATAGAGCCATGAATTGCCGAGACCAAAGTTTGCGTGATCTTGACCTGGTTCGTGAAACGTTACGCCATAAATCCCATACTCTGGCTGATAAAACATGCCGCCTAATGGAATGTCCCAATTTTTTCTTTGGGCTTCTGCACTGGCAAGTTGAATGATTTCGTGCCGCGTGATCGTAGGCTCGATCGGTTCATCATGTGGCCTCGGAGTATGGTACGCAAACGGGTCTGGGGTGAGAGTGGAAAAGACCGAGACGAGGGGGCGCATGACTTCTTGTTTAAGGTTCATGGAGATAGCGGTCACGGCAAGTAGCAATAAGCAAGCCCATAGCCACACCCCACTCGAGCGATGCAAATCGAAATTCAGCTTGTAACCGCCTTGTTGCCAGCGGAAAGCGAATGATTTACGCCATGCCTGGAAATGGGGAAACGAAATCCAGAGCGCAATGAAGCAATCGATCGACCATACGATCGCTAGAATACCCATAAACAGAATGCCTAATTCCATCCCAAAAGCATCCGGAATATGCATGCTGTAATGCAATTTGTACAGAAAAGGCAAGAAATTTTCTCTGCTGAGCGAAATTTCACCCCACAAGCGTGTCCCGCGTACTTCTCCATTCACGGGATCAAGCGCAACTTGATTAAAATCCAGATCGAAAGCCTTGCCAGTATTAGAATCAAGGCGGGGGCTTACACCTAATCCAAGGTTTTGGTCAGGTTCCAGGGACAAAGGCAGCCAGGTGATCAGAGTTTTGGGGTGAGATGCTTCGAACTGGTCAGCGAGCGCCAGGGGTGAAAGAGGTTCTCCCTGGCTTTGTCGTTCGAATAATTGGGGATTAAGCCACTCATCCAGTTCGTGATCCCAGGAGATGATTGCGCCGGTCAGTCCTGAAATGAATAGGAAGGTTGCTAGAAAAAGACCAGCCCAGCGGTGTAACAGGGTGAGTATTTGGCGACTTGCCCTGGATTTACTGGACTGTTTTTCCTGTTGCGCGATATCAACAGTTATATCGGGTTCAACAAATTTTTTCATGAAGTTAAGTGATACTATTGGCAGTCATCAGTGATGGTGTGGTTATTTTGGTTTCGGAATTTGCTATTTCCCGATGATCAAAGGTTAAACAGCCATTTTCCATGCGTAAGATACGATCGGCTAAATGAAAGTAGCGATCATCGTGCGAAATAACCAGGATAGCTTTACCCATCGCGCGCAATTCTGGCAGCAATTCATAATAGAAAATTTCCTTAAATGCCGGATCCTGGTCAGCTGCCCATTCATCGAATACCAGGAAGGGTCGGTTTTCCAGATAAGCGATCACTAAAGCGAGGCGTTTACGTTGTCCTTGTGACAAAGTCAGCGTGGTAAAGGCGCCATCCTGGACTTTTACCTTATTTTGCAGATGAAGTTTGGCTAATAACTGATTTCCCCTTTGGTCCAAATCCTCGCCATGGTCCGTTTCAAGCAGCCGGTCAAAAAGGTGGAAGTCGGAAAAAATAGTGGTAAAGAATTGCCTGTAGTAATCACGGTTGGTATCATCGATACCCTTGCCATTGAGGCTGATGCTGCCTTCTTCCGGTGGGTAGAGCCCCACCAGCAATTTTGCCAAGGTCGTTTTGCCACTGCCATTGCCGCCGATCAGAAAAGTGATTTCACCCGGATGGAATTGCAAATCAATCGGTCCCAGCGTAAACATTTCATCCTTTTGCTCATGATAATAACGATGCAACACTCCCAGTAACACGATAGATTGCAGCGGTGGCAGCTCAACTTTGTCTGTTTGGGATTCGGAAGAGGACATGGAACGCGTAATTTCTTCTATATGATCGGCTGACACCTGGGCAAGATTGGCCCGTGGAATATTCAACAGTAATGCTTCGAGCGGCCCAACCATGTAAACGAATACTAGGGCGTAACCTGTCATGATCAATGCCCGGTCAGGCACATCACCTACCAGCAGGAACAACACCAGACCAATAAATGCGTAAATCAGGAAATTACCCCAGCTTGCTGAAACAACAAAAACAGACATACCGAATGTTCGCTCCTTACGTACCTTTTCTATTGAGCGTTTGAGTACATCATCATAAAAAGTGGTGCGTTTATCACGATTGAGGCGCAATTCTTTGGCGCCGTCGGTTAGTGAGTGAAAGTAGGCGAATAAATTGTCCTGCTCCTGGGCTGCAATATCCAGGTGCCGGATGGCGCGCAAATGAGCAAGATGATAGCCGAGTGAACCAAATCCAATAACGAGGAGGGCGAGCAGGAATACCTGCCATGATAAAAATGCCAAGTAAACCAGGCAGCCAGCTACCACCACTGCGTTGGTAAGAATGACCGGGAAACTGACAAAAAATTCAGCCACTCGCGTGCAATGCTCGGAAAGGGCTGATTGTACCCGCGCAGCACCGAGTTGCTCGAGTTGTCGGTAATCGGCAGCGATCACTCTTTGCGCGATAAAACTGCGTAGTTCGGAATGCGCGCGTTGCCCTAAGTGTTCAAAGAGAATTGCCGCCACCATATAACTCAACATGACACAGAGTGCCGTTGCTGCAAAAATGAGCGCCATTTCATCCTGATCAGATGCTGTCGAAGTGAGTGCCGAGCTGATTTGGGCAAGCAGCAATACACTGCAAATGCCATGCACGATGCTGGCAAATGACGCACTCAACAACAGCAGTTTAGATTGTTTAATAAGATACTTCAGCATGGTCTATCCATTCATAAGCTATATAGTAAAAGAGACGAATAGCCAAGGTAAATGTTTATGTCAATGTAGTCATACTTTCGCTAATTTTACTAAAACAGCTCATCCCGTCGCTTCTCATTACAGACAATTATGCTCTGTTTATCAATGATATAGCCGCTCTTCTCATTTCTTTTAACACATGATAAATAACTAAAGTCACCTAAAATTTATAAACAATAATACTTCTCATTCGTCTTCAATCAGTATAACAAGGGTATTACCAAAAGTATTACCAAAATCAGTTTACTTGGAGAAAAATGGAACGGTATCGATTAAACGATCAATCGTGTGAGCCGCTGATAGAGCAGTCGGTGCATCCGGTGAGTTTGTTATCTTGCCCGGATCAGATGCGCTATCTCGTTACATATGAAGGGAAAACGTTGAGCGTGCAGGATTGGGAAAGCGGAAAAAAAACGATCTGGCATTTATATCAACGATCTGGTCAATTGAAGTTGGAGTGGGGCAATACTGAGTCAGAGCAACCCAAAGTGACTGAACTGATGGCGGCAGTTGAAGCAGCATTTGTCTATTACCCCAATCAGGCAAAGTTATATTTCTCTGCACCCGTTAGGCAGTTTGGAGAGTTATTCGATTCGGGGGTAATGGTTAAGACTGAGGATGGCCGAGATGTTGTTTATGTAGAGCTATTCTGGCAACAAGCTAGAGTATGGCTTTCCTCATCGCGAACCCAACCATACCCAATTTATCCTGTTTTTACTTATGGTCGCCGCCATCCGCTCCGGCCACCCAAGCCAGCTGGCACTGTTTACCGGCGCTATATCACATGGCTGGGGCGTACCTTATCATTTCGAACAGTCGATCTCACGACCGATCTTGTACGCTTCAATCGCTGGATGAATGATCCCGCCGTGGCTGAGTTTTGGCAGGAAACAGGCGATCTCGCTAAACATCGCGCATACCTCGAAGGCATCCAGAACGATCCACATGTGATCAGTCTCATCGCTTGCTTCGATGACGAACCTTTTGGCTATTTTGAAATATATTGGGCCAAAGAAGACCGGATCGCACCTTACTACGATGTGGATGATTTTGATCGTGGCTGGCACGTGTTGATTGGAGAGCCGCATTTGCGTGGCAAACCTTTCGTAACCGCTTGGCTACCGTCTATTTCTCACTATTTATTTCTCGATGATGATAGAACTCAGCGCATCGTCATCGAACCCCGTGCTGATAATCACAAGATGATCCGGAATCTTGCTCGATGTGGTTACGCTCTTCTCAAGGAGTTCGATTTTCCCCATAAACGCGCCATGCTCGGGATGTTGTTACGAGAGCGCTTTTTTGCTGAACAACTGTGGGTGCCGCGCAGCACGCCACCGCTCCATTCCGTTTCTTTATCCTGAGGATTTCATCATGAAAATTTACGATTTGATCGGTATTGGCTTTGGCCCATCCAATATAGCGCTTGCCATTACGCTCCAAGAAAAAAAGCAGGCTGGTTATGGCATCGAGTCTTTTTTCATTGAGAAACAACCCAGTTTTGCCTGGCATGCCAACATGATGCTGAATAACGCGCATATGCAGGTTTCTTTTCTCAAGGATTTGGCCACGATGCGCAATCCATCAAGTCATTTCACGTTTATCAATTATCTCCACCAAAATAATCGGTTGCAGGATTTTATCAATCTCAAAACCTTTTTTCCGAGCCGCCATGAGTTCAATGATTATCTAGCATGGGCAGCGTCGCATTTTGACCATTGCTGCGCTTATGGCGAGGAGGTGATTGAGATAATTCCGGAAAAACGTGGAGAGGAGATTGTGCTGTTGCGTATCCGTTCGCGTGATGGTGAACAAGTCGTTCACGAACGGCTGGCGCGAAATCTGGTAATCAGTATCGGCGGTCAACCGAGAATCCCGGATAGTTTCTCACCGCTAAAAGGAGATCCGCGTGTATTTCATTCGAATAGCTATCTGCAAGAAATTAAACAACATTCCCATGCCAGCAGAATTGCGGTGGTGGGGGGTGGACAAAGTGCAGCAGAAATATTCATGGATCTGCATGATCGGCTCCAGACAGCTCAGGTTGATCTAATTATGCGTGCGCGCTCAATCAAGCCATCGGATGACAGCCCATTCGTCAACGAGATTTTCAATACCGACTTTACGGACTTTGTTTTTAATAGCTCTAAGCAAGATCGCGCTGAAATCCTCAATGAGTTCTGGCATACCAATTATGCCGCGCCCGATCTGGTCTTGATTGAACAAATTTTCAATGTGTTTTACCGACAGAAAGTGTCCAGTATCGAGCGTCATCGTTTTCTGCGGCGCCATGAAATCAGGCAGGCTCTTTCCTTGCATGAGGGTATTCAGTTCGTTTTGCATGATTTGAATACCAATTGTGAGCGAACAGAAACTTATGATGCCGTGGTGCTTGCCACGGGCTATAGGCGTGATCATCACAAATTCCTATTAGCACCGCTTACCCCAT
The DNA here is from genome assembly GCF_033063275.1 of Nitrosomonas sp. Is37. Taxonomy (NCBI): domain Bacteria; kingdom Pseudomonadati; phylum Pseudomonadota; class Betaproteobacteria; order Nitrosomonadales; family Nitrosomonadaceae; genus Nitrosomonas; species Nitrosomonas sp. Is37. The sequence goes on from NZ_JAWJYP010000008.1 coordinate 109,388, forward strand.
ATTTCGAAGATTTAACAGTGGATCGTCAATATCGACTATGCAGTACACCTAATTTCAAGCCAGGGGTTTTTCTGCAAGGTGCTTGTGAATCGAGTCATGGTTTGAGCGATACCTTGCTGTCAGTGACGGCAATGCGGACGAGTGAGATAGCTCAGGCACTCATGAATGCATCTAATCAAGCAAGTGCCACGCAGGCAAAACGCACAATTTCTTCCACATTTGCTTAATAAGCAATATTTTTTAAATTAATCAACAAATTAAATATGAATAGCTTCACAATTCCTCACGAAGGAACAATTAAACTGAAAAATGCAATTCTATTATCAGTTGTGCAACTGGCTTTATTGACAATATCAATCAATAGTTATGCAGAATCAAAACAAATAGCTAATAAAGCAGATATAAAAAGCCAGCAGACTGAAGTTACTGCTGAGTCAACGGAGCCAGACGCGAATAATTCGAATGTCACCGTATTACCCGCTGTAACAGTTAAGGGTAAATCATCTCACCATACCACGGGTTATGTCGCCAAAAGTAGCATGACCGCAACCAAGACAGATACGCCGATTATTGAGATACCGCAATCGATTTCAGTCATCACGCGTAATGAACTTGACATGCGCAGTGTGCAGAATTTCACTGAAGCATTACGCTATACCCCGGGTGTTACTGTCGATAACTTCGGATTTGAACCGCGAGGTTTTGAAAATCTATTCATGCGTGGCTTTAATGCATTGACGACTGCAAATTTTCGTGATGGCTTGAGTCAGGCGGCACAAGGTCTGTTTTTTGGTTCTTTTATTACCGATCCCTATGGAATGGAGCGCATCGATGTGCTACGTGGACCCTCTGCGGTTATGTTTGGTCGTGGAGATGCAGGCGGGATCGTGAATCGTGTGACCAAGCGTCCCAATGCTGATCCGATTCGGGAAATAGAGTTGCAGTATGGTAATTTTGACCGTAAACGGGTTGCTGCCGATTTAGGATTTGCAAACAAGGAGGGAACGTTGATGTTCCGCCTTGTAACTCTGGGGCTTGATACGAATACGCAAGTTAAATTTCCCAATACCGTCAGCGATAGCACATTTCTTAAACGCTTTTATATTGCTCCCTCAGTGACTTGGCGGCCAACAATAAACACTACCATTACCTTAATGGGCGATGTGCTCAACAATCGTACTAATGCGTCCGCTTTTTATCCGGCCGCACCCGATGGTAGTCGCCCAAGCCTCAATGTGCTGTTAGGAGATCCAAAATTTGTTAAATACTCAACAAATCAATCTTCTTTCAGCTATCAGATCGAGCATATTTTTAATGAAATATTTACTATCCGTCAAAATTTTCGCCATATGAGTCAGGATGGCAGATTTAATGATTTTCTCCCGGTTGGGTTTAATATCGATCAGCCAACTCTGCTGGATCGTATGGCAATCTCCACCAAGGAGCGATTAAATCAAACTGTGCTGGATACCCATCTTCAGACCAAACTCAATACTGGTCCTGTTCATCATACGATGTTGCTAGGTGTGGACTGGAATGTAACTAATGCTTCTCTCAAATCTTTCGCAGGTTCTAATACCCCTGGTATCGATATTTTAAATCCGATCTATCCGCAACCGATCCCCATACCAGATACTTTAACCATTAATGCAAAGCAGAAAATCGATCAAATTGGGGTTTATATTCAAGATCAACTCCGATACGATCAAAACTGGATTCTGACGTTAAGTGGTCGCTACGACCGAGTTGACACCACCACGCGCATGGACTCATTAAAAGAGGGTGTCAAGGATAGTGCGTTAACTGGGCGGGCGGGATTAACTTATCTTTTTTCCAATGGCATTGCGCCTTATGTCAGCTATGCTCAATCTTTCTTACCGCAAGCTGGTTTTGATGCCAACAATAATCCGTTTAATCCTACACGTAGCGCTCAATATGAAGTGGGAATTAAATACCAGCCAATAGGTGGCAGAAGTCTCTATACACTGGCATTGTTTGATCTGACTAAAACCAATGTACTGACACGTGATCCCAATGATCCTTTCCGCAGTGTAGCAATAGGGGAGATCGGTTCGCGCGGTGCTGAACTGGAAGCCAAGGCAGAACTATTACCTAACCTATTACCTAACTTGAATTTTTTGGGATCATTTACTTATCAGGAAGTGACTGTCACCAAAAGCAATGATGTCGACTTAAATAAAATGCCCATTTTGGTGCCTAATACCATGACCTCGGCCTGGCTGGATTATTCTTTTAGAAGTCTGGGCATAGACTGGTTGCGGGGGTTGGGAATTGGAGGAGGGGTTCGTTATGTCGGGAGAGTATTCAATGATCAGGAAAATACCAGTACGACCTCCTCATTTACCTTGTTTGATGCCACGCTGCGCTACGATTATGGTCCGTGGCTATTTAATATTAACGCTAGCAATATCTTTAATAACAAATATGTATCGTCTCATGTCGGTGGTAATTTTTTTCTTGGAACACAACGAACTGTCGTGGCGACTTTGAAGTACAGATTCTAGGTGGTGTTATGCTGTGTTCACATCCTTGCCAGGCGATAAGCCTGAATTTTATTAACCATCGGAGAAGATTGAATGTCGCTTGACCCGGATCTAGCTGCATTTCTTGAATTGGTTGAAGCTAATGTAATGAGTGGAAGCAAACCCATGATGCATGAGTTAACACCTGAGCAGGCGCGGATAGAATATGATGCTTCAACGCAGATACTGGATGTTCCTGGGTTGGCTGTTGAGAGCGTGACACCTCTCAGTATTTCATGCCGAGATGGCCAATGGATCAATGCGCGACTTTATAAACCAATTGAATTGGCAGAAGAAAAAGGACCTCTGCCAGTATTACTCTATTTTCATGGTGGAGGATATTGTGTGGGTAGTCTGGATTCTCATGATTCTTTGTGCCGGTCATTGGCGGCATTGACGCCTTGTTGCGTGTTAAATGTTGCTTATCGACTGGCGCCTGAATACCGGTTTCCTACAGCTGTTTATGATGCACAGGATGCTTATCAGTCGGTACTGTCATCAGGTGCTGAGTATAATCTGGATATTACCCGTGTTGCTGTTGGAGGAGATAGTGCTGGTGGAACGCTGGCAACCGGGTTGTGCTTAGCAGCGCGTGACAGCAATTGGTCACAGCCTGTATGCCAGGTGCTGCTTTATCCTTGTACCAGTGCATGGCAGAATACCGAGTCCCATCGTCGTTTTGCACAAGGCTATCTACTTGAAGCAGTAACCCTGCAATGGATGTTTTCCCATTATTTACGTGATACAGCAGATCGAATAGATTGGCGTTTTGCGCCTCTTGAAGCGAGCAATCTGAGCGGTCTTGCTCCCTCTTTTCTAGTTTTTGCTGAATATGACCCGCTGATAGATGAAGGCATTACATATGCCGATCGACTCAAGACTGCGGGTGTTTCCACGCTTATTAGTATTTATCCCGGGATGACACATGATTTCGCTCGTCTTGGAAGCATTGTCAATGAATCTTATCAGGTTCGTAAGGACATCGCTTGTGCGCTCGCTAATGCGTTTTACCCAAACCGGAATACCCGCTAGATTAGATATGCGTCTTTATCTTTCAGTAATCATTAGTCGTGTTAATAAGTGGAGTCGGATGGGTTCAAGTGATTAGGGTTTTTATTTGGATAATTCTTTTTCTTATCCTGGCAGGTTGTAATATGCTGCCGCAGCGGCATGTGCAGGAAGTGGGCGCAGAGATGCCAGATCAATGGGTTGAAGATAAAGCATTTAGTCAACCGATACCGACCAAGTGGGTAGAGACTTTTGGTGATCCCCAGCTAAGTGCTTTGATTGACAGTGCGCTGGCTGATAATTATGAACTGAAAGCGGTGGCAGCGAGGGTCGATGCGGCGATAGCGCAGGCACGAATTGATGGATCGGGTCGTTGGCCTCAACTTTTTTTCACAGCTGATCACCAACAAGTGCAAATTCGTGAAGCGGGTTTTGGTTCATCAAGATTCGATGTCTTTGAAGTTCTGTTCGGTTTGAGCTGGGAAGTGGATGTGTGGGGACGGATACGCGATTTTCAGCAGGCTGCAGTTTTGGAAGCCGATGCGACTGCTGTCGATTATTATGGAGCCAAATTATCCTTGGCAGCGCGGGTAGCGCAAAGCTATTTTGAGTTAGTTGAAGCAAACCTGCAAGCAGAGGTAGTCGAGCAATCGATCAAAGATCGAACAATCATAGTGAATTTAGTCCAGGGGCGTTTTCAGCGAGGTCTGGAGCGCGGTCTCGATTTACGCCTGGCCCTCACTGATCTGGCCAATGCAGAAGCACAACTCAAGGAGACGCGTAACAGAATTCAGATAATTACCCGTCGCCTGGAAATTTTACTGGGACGCTATCCGGCAGGAAATGAAATAAACACATCAGTCCTGCCGCAATTGCCTGTTGGTATTTCTGCCGGATTGCCTTCCGAATTGCTAGAACGGCGGCCGGATGTGGTTGCAGCATTTGGCCGTCTGCGGGCTGCCGACTTCCGAACAGTCAGTTCCAAAAAACTGCGCCTGCCGCGTATTACCCTGACTGCTGCCGGCGGTACGCGCAGCAGCGATCTGACTGAGCTGATCGACCCCAAGGCAGTGGCTTGGAATGTATTTAGCGGGCTTATGCAACCTTTGTTTACGGGGGGGCGTATCCAAGGTGAAATTTTCCGAAATCAGGCTCGCGCAGAGGAAGCACTGAATTTTTACAAAAATACCGCACTTAATGCTTTCCGCGAAGTTGAGCAAGCGCTGGCAGCAGAAGAGTGGTTACGGCAACAAGAAGCGTCTCTTAAAAAAGCAGTTGAACAAACCGAATCCAGCCGGAAATTGGCTGTTTATTCATACCGTAACAACCTGATTGGAATTCTTACCTTACTCGACAGTTACCGCAGCACACTCAATGCCCAGAGCGCCCATTTGTCTATCATCCGGCAGTTACTCAGCAATCGCATCAATCTTTATTTGGCTCTGGGTGGAAATGCGTGACGCGGCAGATGCAGTGATGCTAAACCGGTATTTGATCGTTACCACTCTATGAAAACGCGCCAGCAATTACTCATCGCACTGTTGATTGCGATGGCGGGGGGATTGGCAGCTTTTGCCATTGTTAATTCGCCACCGCAAACCGATCAGCAAGAAAACATCGTTACACTGCCTTCAGTCCAAGTCATCAAGGTAAAGCCTGAGCGGTTGCGTATGGATGTTCATTCGCAAGGGCGTGTCAAGGCACAAACAGAAATAGACCTGGTTACTGGTGTCTCAGGCAATATCATCAAAATTTCACCTGCTTTTGTCAGTGGTGGATTCTTCAAGAAAGGGGACGCGCTGGTTTCGATCGATCCGGCGGAATATGATTTGCGGGTAGCGCAAGCTCAAGCCAGGGTAATGGAAGCCCAATATCAGTTGACACGAGAGGAAGCAGAAGCGGAACAGGCGCGTGATGAATGGCAACATCTCGGACAGGGAGAGCCTAATTCGCTAAATCTAAGGATTCCGCAGCTTAAGGAAAAGAAAGCCAAGCTCGCAGCGGAGCAAGAAGAGCTGAAGAATGCCCGGTTACTGCGGCAACGCACAGATATACGCGCTCCTTTTAATGGTCGGGTGCGTAACAAGGAAGTAGGGATGGGGCAGTATCTGAGCAGCGGTACGGTATTAGGAAGAATTTACAGCAGCGATCTGGCTGAAGTGCGCTTGCCATTAACCACGCACGAACTTACTTTTATCGATTTTCCAGATTTACCCCATCGTTCTCATGCTGAAAAGGGGGCGCAAGTGAAGCTTACTGCGCATTACAACAGGCAGCAACAAACCTGGCTGGGTCATATTGTGCGCAGCGAAGGCGTGGTCGATCAAGACACCGGCATGGTAGTGCTGGTTGCACAAATCCCAGATCCGTTCGGTCTTGATGCAAAAAAAACTAACCCTGGCACGGGATCTTCTGCTGCCAGCTTACCGATAGGTTTGTATGTGGAAGCCAGCATCAAAGGACGTTGGTTCGATGATTTGGTTATTCTGCCAGCCAGTGCATTACGCAAAAATAATCAGGTAGCTGTTGTTGATCAGGACAGCCGGTTACGTTTTCGTACCGTGGAAGTGCTCAGAAGAGAACGCGAGCAAGTGATCATTAAAGCTGGATTAAATGTGGGGGAACATGTGTTCGTTTCCGGCCTGCATCATCCGGTTGATGGAATGTCAGTTAAACCTATCGAGATTGCTCCATGAAACTGATCATCTGGTTCGCCAGAAACCCTATTGCTGCCAATCTTCTCATGTTAGTTATTATAGCAGGTGGACTGATAGGTTTAACCGTGTCCAAGCGCCACAATGTTCCACCTGCACCAGCAAATCAACTGAAGATCGAAATTGCTTATCCAGGCGCAGGTCCTGCAGAAGTGGAGCAAGCGTTATGTATTCCTATTGAGGAAGCCATCCATGATTTGGAAGGAATCCGGCATATCAATGCCACTGCTAGCCAGGCGGAATGCGAGATCATCGTTGAGTTTGATCCTGCGATTGATTCCACACGTTTCCAGGCTGCCGTGCAGGCCAGAATGGATCGCATCACGGCTTTTCCGAAAGGAGCCGAGAAACTGAAAATTCAGGAAGTGAAAGCTGGCACAATTGCGATAACTGTAATGGTGCATGGTGAGGTCGATATATTAGCCTTGATACGTCAACGCGATCGATTGCAGGCTATGCTGAGTAAGCACCCGGATATAGGGTTAATGATGCCTTGGCCTCAGCTTCCCTATGAAATATCGATTGAAATTACAGAATCAGATTTACGCCGCTATGCCTTGAATTTTGAGGAAATTGCCGAGGCTATTCGAGCCGCATCCAATAATATACCAGCGGGAGAGCTTAAAAAATCCGATGGCAAGTTGCTGCTGAGAAGCAAGAATCAGGCTATGACTGTGGCTGATTATGCTGCGATTAATCTGCGATCTGAACCGCATGGTGCGCGCCTGTTGCTTGGTGATATTGCGCAGATTCGTGAAACGGTGAGTGAAAAAGATTTTCTGGCAAGAATTGATAGCAAGCCAGCCGCGCAAATCTTCGTAATGTCAAAAGACCGAATTGTGACAACAGTCGAAGCGGTCAATGAGGTTATTGACGCATTCCGTCCTGGTTTGCCTGATGGCATTGGCATTTCGACATGGGATGACTGGTCAAAATATTATAAACATAATATGTCCATGTTATGGGAAAACGCAGTATCAGGTTTTATTCTAGTTTTTCTGGTATTGATGTTTACCATGCGATTTTATCTGGCGTTATGGGTGAGCAGCGGCATTGTGATATCACTGATGGGAGCACTGTGGCTGATGCCGATGTTGGGAATTTCTCTAAACTTTTATTCAATTGCCGCGCTGATTCTTATCTTGGGTGTCTTGGCGGATGACGCTATTGTTATAGGCGAGAATATTTACACGCATCAGCAGCGAGGACGTCCCGGTTTATCGGGTGCAATCAGTGGAACACTTGAAGTAGCACCATTAGTCGTGTTGATGGTGCTGTCTACGATGATTGCTTTTGTTCCTGGCCTTTTTTTGCCGGGCCTTAGTGGATATCTGATGTACAACATATCTCTGGTGGTTATTGTAACTTTGGTGTTTTCCATGGTGGAAGCGCTCCTGATCTTACCTTCTCATTTGGCAGTCAGTTTTACTTCAACTACAGATCGTAATGCCTGGTCAGCAGCTATGAGTTTTGTGCAGGAACGAGCTGACAGTGGATTACAATGGTTTATTGACCGTGCATATATCCCACTACTGAAAGGGTTGGTGCGGTTTCGTTATATCACGCTATCAGTGTTTTCCATTATATTACTGATTACCGCTGCGCTTGTTTTTTCCGGACGCATTCAAAGCGTGATGGAAGCGCCTGTGAACGACTATTATTTGATTGCCACTCTCGAGCTTCCCCCTGGTACCCCATTTGAAGAGGTTGATTATCATGTAATGCGCTTGGAACGTATTGCCAATGAAATACGGTCCGAGTTAAACACCGAACTCAGCACCGACACATCGACTAAATTGAAGGATAGCTTTCAGCACATTATTGCTGTTGCCGACGACAACTCCGGATTTGTTGATATCGAAATAGCGATTGACGAACGTGTCCGTTCTCGTATGGATATCATTAAAAGACAATGGCAGGAGCGCTTTGGTGAGCTTCCCGCCGGTGCAACGCTGTCTTTCCAGACCTTCTGGCCAAAAGATCTTGGCATGCCTACTGCTCATTCTGCGAAAGCCATCGAGTTGAAATTGATTGCAACAGATGTTGCACTACAAAGCACTGTCGGTGAAATTCTTAAAACCAAGCTTTCTTCTTATGCCGGAGTACACAGCGTGACGGGTTCCATGCAGGCAGGTAAGTCCGAGTTGCAACTTAAGCTTAAACCTGAAGCAGCATTTTATGGGCTAACGATGCAAAGTTTAGGTGAGCAAGTTCGCCATGGATTTTTTGGGTTGGAGGTACAGCGCTTTTTTCTGGATCGAGATGAAATCAGGGTAATGCTACGCTTTCCTTCCGAGCGTCGCAGTTCTCTGGATGATTTATATAACATGCCAGTCAGGCTGGCCAATGGCAGCACTGTTCCATTCGCCACAGTAGCAGAAGCCGAATATACTCTAGGTTTTGCAAGTATTACCCGGCAAAACCGAGAGCGGATTCAATTAATCAGTGCTGACGTCTTTAAAGGAGAGGCTAACGCTGAAGTTATTCTTGCCGATTTGCGTGCAAATGTAATTCCCGAGTTGGAGGCGCAATATCCTGGGCTAAGGATCGAGCCAGGCCAGACCCGGCAAAAGCAAGAGAAAGCAATGTCGGATCTATGGGGTTATGGTGTGCTGGCTTTGCTGGGAATTTACGCGTTGCTGGCGGTGCCGCTGCGCTCCTATACGCAACCACTCATAATTATGCTGGCCATTCCATTTGGCTTTATCGGCGCAGTAGTGGGCCACCTGTTGCTGAAAATTCCTTTGTCCCTGGAATCTTATGTGGCGTTATTTGCCGTAGGAGGGGTTGCAATCAACGATAGCCTGATATTGGTTGCGAAAATCAATGAAATTCTCCAGAAAAACATACCGATTTATAAGGCTGTAGTTTTGGCGGGTAAAGCACGTTTCCGTGCGATATTTCTAACAACAGCAACTACTCTTTTGGGATTACTGCCACTCACCAGCGAGCAAAGCTCAGATGCTGAGAAACTCATGCCAATGGTGATTACGCTTTCGTTTGGCATACTTTTCTCCTCTTTGGTTACTTTATTGCTGGTGCCTGTCAGTTGTGTTGTTTTAAAGAAAATATCCAGTCAGAAGTCTACGATAAGTGGATTCTCTAGTTAAACCTAAAAACCGCAGTTGATCGCTTGATTGGAGAGTTAAGCCCATGACATATAGAGGTATCTTAGAAATTTTCTCATTCACCAGAATAGTGAGGCCGCTACGGGGTGCATCATATGTCGCTCCAGGCACGAATGCGGCGTTGCTCTTCGTTGCAGGGGACGGCCCTGCGACCTCATCGCGCCTTGCCTCGCGCCTGGATCACCACACGCTCCACCCCGTCCAACTACGGTTTTTAGGTTAAAATCTCCAACTTATCAGAAGAAAATGACATCGTATCCATTACTGCTGAAACAGCTTTGGCATACGCCTTTGACAAATGCATCTCATCAAGAGATTGTCTACCGTGATCAATTGCGCCTGAGTTACCGTCAGGTGTATACCCGGATTGGTCAATTTGGTGCTGCATTGGCAGCTTCTGGTTTTCGTCGTGGCGACGTGATCGCAGTAATGGATCACGATAGCCACCGTTATCTCGAATGCTATTTTGCCATACCAATGTATGGTGCAATTATGATGACGGTCAACACCAAGCTGACACCGACACAGATTGCTTATACATTGAATCATTCGGGTGCTGCAATGCTGCTGCATGCTGATTTCATCCCGGTTATCGAAAATATCTGTGCAGAATTATCTAACATACAAAAGCTTATCGTCATGACGGAGGGGACGGCGGTGGCGCAAACCTCTCTGCAATTTGATGATGAATACGAAAGCTGGCTTGCGGACCAGACCGATGATTTCGGTTTTGCGGATTTTGATGAGAATATGCGGGCGACGGTTTTCTATACCACTGGCACGACCGGTGCAACCAAAGGTGTTTACTATACGCACAGGCAACTGGTGCTGCACACGCTAGCAGCTGGTATGGCGTTAGCTGCACCGGCTGCGCGACAACGGCTCCATAGCGAAGATGTATACATGCCGATTACACCGATGTTTCATGTGCATGCATGGGGTATCCCTTATATAGCTACGTTGCTTGGTGTGAAACAGGTTTATCCCAGGACGTTATGTACCCAATATGCTGCTGAAACTGATTCGTGAAGAGCGCGTTACTTTCTCACATTGTGTTCCAACCTTATTGAGAATGATATTGACAGCAGCGCAATCATCCGGTATGGATCTCTGTGGCTGGAAAGTCGTCGTTGGTGGATCGGCGCTGCCGCAAGCGCTGGCTAAACAGGCGCTGGAAATGGGGGTCGATTGTTTCTCCGGTTATGATTTATCCGAGACTGCTCCCATTTTGACACTAGAGCATTCTGCACTTAAATAGAGTCGATAAGGGATTCTCAAAGGATGAGATATAGTTGATGATCTTGCTATAA